>JAPKCG010000005.1 GCA_028823055.1 Sphingomonas bacterium | reverse complement strand
GGCTGCGACCGACGCCATCGCCACCCTGCGCGAGGGCGGGCGCACGACGATGGTGGTGCGCAAGGGTGACAATGACATCGGCGCGATCGGGCTGATGGATACGCCGCGCGAAGCGGCCAAGGTTGCGCTCAAGCGGCTTCGCGAGATGGGCATCACCCGGATGATCATGATCTCGGGCGACCACCAGAAGGTGGCGGACGCCATCGCCAAGGATGTCGGGCTCGACGAGGCATGGGGCGACCTGATGCCGGAGGACAAGGTTGCCTCGATCAAGAAGCTCGCCGGCGAAGACAAGGTCGCGATGGTCGGCGATGGCGTCAACGATGCGCCGGCGATGGCGTCGGCGACGGTCGGCATCGCGATGGGTGCTGCCGGATCGGACGTAGCGCTGGAGACGGCCGACGTCGCGCTCATGGCCGACGATCTCGCGCATCTGCCGTTCGCGGTGGGCCTGAGCCGCCATACCCGCGGCATCATCCGGCAGAATGTGTTCGTCAGCCTCGGCGTCGTCGCGTTCCTCGTGCCCGCGACGATCCTGGGCCTGGGCATCGGTCCGGCGGTCGCGATGCACGAAGGCTCGACGCTGCTGGTCGTGTTTAATGCGCTACGCCTGCTGGCCTTCAAGGATCGGAGTGGGTCGGCAGTATGACGGCGGATCGATACGACGCCTTGATCGTCGGCGGCGGACCGGCGGGCCTCACGGCGGCGATCTATCTCGCGCGCTATCATCGCCGCGTCGTGGTAGTCGACGACGGGCACAGCCGCGCGAAATGGATACCGCTTTCCCATAATCACGCCGGCTTTCCGGACGGGATAGCCGGCGAGGATCTGCTGCGGCGGATGCGCGAACAGGCGGAACGCTACGGCGCCACAATAGTGACGGACCGTATAGAGACGGTCGACGGGAAAGCCGATGCTTTCGAAGCCCAAGGGTCCGCCGTGACGACCACCGCTGCGCGCGCCGTCGTGCTGGCGACCGGCGTTGAGAACCGGCGCCCGGCGATGGATGCCGCCACGCATCACGACGCGCTCGATCGCGGCCTGCTTCGCTACTGCCCAGTCTGCGATGGCTATGAGGCGACCGGCCAATCGATTGGGGTGATCGGGGCCGATAGTCACGGCGTCGCGGAGGCGCTGTTCCTAACGACCTATTCGGATGACGTGACCCTGCTCGTTTATAAAACAATGGAACTCACCGGGACGGATCGGGCCGACCTTTGGGGTGCCGGTGTCAAGGTGAAGGAAAGCCCGCTCGAAGAGCTCACGTTCGGTGAAATGGTCACGGCTCGGCTGCGCGACGGCAGCGACTGTCGATTTGACACCATTTATCCGGCACTCGGGTCGGACAGCAACAACGCCCTCGCGCGCCAGCTCGGCGTCGAGCTGAGCGACGATCGCTGCATCGTCGTCGATACCAAGCAGCGGTCGAGCGTCGCCGGCGTCTATGCGGCGGGCGATATCGTTATGTCGCTCGATCAGATCAGCGTCGCGATGGGCCACGCGGCGATCGCCGCGACCGCTCTCCACAATGATCTCCGCAACCGTGACGGCGAGGGCACCGGGTCATGAAATGGCTGATCGTATTCGATCTCGACGGGACACTTGCAGAGAGCAAGCGGCCTTTATCGGTCGAGATGGCAACAACGCTTTCGCGTCTGCTGGCCGTAGTGGATGTCGCGGTGATCTCGGGTGGAGACTGGCCGCAATTCGACCGGCAAGTCGCGTCGCGCCTGCCAATTGACGCCGCGCGCGAGCGGCTATGGCTGATGCCGACCACCGGCACGAAGCTCTACCGCTTTGTCGACGATGCATGGCGCGCGATCTATGCCGAGCTGTTCGACCATGCGGAGAGGGCGAGCATCCGCGCGGCCTTCGACCGCGCGCTGTCGGAAGCGGGGCTCGCGGACGAGCGCATTTGGGGAGAACGGATCGAGGATCGGGGAAGCCAGATTACCTTTTCCGGCCTCGGCCAGGACGCGCCGCTGGAAGCGAAGGAGGGATGGGATCCCGATCGCGCCAAGCGGACCGCGCTCCAGAAGACGCTACGGGCGGCGCTGCCCGGCCTCTCGATCAACTTGGGCGGCACCACGTCGATCGACGTCACCCGCGCCGGCGTCGACAAGGGCTATGGGCTGAACCGCCTGAGCAAGGAAAGCGGCGTGCCCCTGGCCGGAATGCTGTTCCTCGGCGACGCGATCTACCCCGGCGGCAATGACTATCCTGCTGCTGAAATCGGCGTGGATACTGTGAAGGTCCGCGACGTCGCCGAAACCGCTGCCGTCGTGTCGGCGATCATCGCTTGCCTGAAGCGCTGAGCGCGGGCGAAGTTAGGTGAGGATTTGTAGGAGAATTCCAAGTGGCAGATTACGACTACGACGTCCTCGTCATTGGCGCCGGTCCCGGCGGCTATGTCGCTGCGATCCGCTCGGCGCAGCGGGGGCTCAGGACCGCGTGCGCCGAGGCGCGCGAGACGTTGGGCGGAACCTGCCTGAACGTCGGGTGCATCCCCTCCAAAGCGCTGCTCCACGCTTCCGAGCTGTACGAGGAAGCCAAGTCGGGCGCGCTGGCCAAATTCGGGGTGAACCTCGACGGAACCAGCCTGGACCTGGCGCAGATGCATGCCGAGAAGAGCAGGGCGGTAGGCGAGCTGACCGGCGGCATCGCGTTTCTGTTCAAGAAGAACAAGGTTGATTGGCTTACGGCTCGCCGATCGAAGTCGCGTATCGCGATCCCGTCCTCAGGATCGAGGGCCTTTGCAGTTCATCGGCCGCCACGGCGGTCGTGTTTTTTCAGCTGTCTCACGCCGAGTTCGATCGCATACTCGGAGGCCGTCGCCGCCCTCACGAGCAGATCGGACGCTATATTGCCTGGCGGATCAGGAATGTGGCCGACCCATCCGAGGAAAACAGGCTGTTCTTCCTGCGCGTGAGAGTCTCCCTTTTTCTGGCGACGATACTCCTACTCGTATCCGCCATCCACGCCGGCTGGCATCAATGACCACATCACCAGAAGTGCTGCTGCTTGCGCCAGCCTCCGGGAGAGGAATGCTGCGGGGAGGCGGCACGACCAAGCAATCGCCCGCGTGGACACATCTGCGCAAGCGACATCTGCTGCGCCCCGGCCCCAGACGACGATGTGCAATGCGCGAACCGGCAACCCAGCCCTAGATCGATCGGACAATATCGACCGCGTCCGCAAGAATTGGAAACCTAATCATGTCTAACACCAGCAAGCTTCTCATCGTCGCCCCGCTCACCGCAGCTGTCCTGCTCGGCGGCTGCGCCACCTATCCGCCGACGCCAGCTTCCTACTCCTACTTCGCCGTTCCCTGCGATACGCCGGGTGCGATCCGGGCAGTGCCAATTCCCCCTCCGAATACAACCTCGCAAACGCCCAATTTGGCTCCTCAAACGGCCGCTCCTTCGGTGGAAGGAGGCCCGCTGTCGCCGGACAGCGCTGCTCAGGCAGGCGGGAGCGAGTGCCTGATCGCGGTTGCCGATCGCGGCCGCGGCTGGAGAGGACCAGGCTACAATGGCGGGTATTACCCGCGCGGCTATTACGGCTCGCCGTTCTACGGATCGCTCGGCATCGGCATCGGGCTCGGAAGCCGTCACTATGGCGGGGGCCATCGCGGAGGCGGCCATATCGGTGGCGGCCACATCGGCGGGGGTCATGGGGGCGGCGGTCATCGAGGGGGCGGTCATCATTAGTCGCTCAGCCCCGCCGCCGGCAACGCTCAACTGCCGCATCGCCATGAGGTAACGCAATTTGGGACAGTGGATTCAGCAGCTCATCGATCAGCTCGGTTACTTCGGCGTCGCGGTGCTGATGTTCGCCGAAACGGTGTTCCCGCCGTTGCCCTCGGAGGTAATCATGCCGCTAGCAGGCCTGCGCGCCTCGCGCGGGGCGCTCTCGCTACCCGGCGTGATTACCGCGGGAGCGGTCGGGGCTATGGCGGGCAATATCTGCTGGTATGCCGTTGCGCGAATGCTCGGTATTGACCGCCTACACGGGCTGATTGATCGGCATGGCCGATGGCTGACGCTCGACTGGAAAGAGGTAGAGCGCGCAAAGGGCTGGTTCGGCCGTCACGGTGCGCTGTTCGTCTGCATCGGACGCATCGTTCCTACCGTGCGTTCGGTCGTATCGATCCCGGCCGGGGTCCTGCGGATGCCGTTTGCGCCGTTCGTCTTATGGTCGACGATCGGCACGACAGCATGGACGACGATCCTGGCCACCGCCGGCTACCTACTGGGTCAGCGCTATGGCGCGGTCGAACGCTACGTGGGGCCCATCTCGACAGCGATCATCGTCGTGCTCGTGCTCTGGTATGGTTGGCGGGTAGCGACCTGGGGGCGCCGTCGTGAACGCTGAGCCGTCCACGCCCATGAGCGACGCCACAATCCGGCGCTCCTTCTGGCGGAGCGCCGAGGCGACAAGGGCGACCGTCATCATCGACGCGGACGAGTATTTCAGGGCGGCTCGGTCCGCCATGCTCAAGGCGAGGCAGCGCATCCTGCTCATCGGCTGGGACTTCGACGCCCGCATCCAATTTGCCGGGGACGGCCACGACAAGGGTCCGCCGACAGTCGGCGCGTTCATCAGTTGGCTCGTCAAGCAAAGTCCCCTGCTCGAAGTGCACATCCTCCGGTGGGATACCGGCGCGCTGAAGACGCTGTTCCACGGCCGTACCCTGCTCACGCTCCTGCGCTGGATGCGCGATCCGCAGATCCACCTCAAACTCGACGGCCATCATCCAGTCGCGGGCTCGCATCACCAGAAGATCGTGGTGATAGACGACTGCATGGCCTTCTGCGGCGGCATCGACATGACGCGCGAGCGATGGGACACACGGGCACACCGCGATAGCGAGCCCCGCCGCATCACGCCCGCCGGAAAGCCGCATGGGCCATGGCATGATGCGGCTATGGCGATCGAGGGACCGGTCGCACGCGCGCTTGGCGACGCCTGCCGGGATCGATGGCGCGCTGCAGGTGGGCGGCCGCTCGATCCGGTGACAGGTGGACGCGATTGCTGGCCCGAAGGCCTTGCGGCCGATTTCGTCGATGTGCCGGTCGGTATCTCACGGACGCTGCCGCAGATGGACGACCAGGAGCCCGTGCACGAGATCGAGGCGCTCTATGTCGCGCTGATCGCCCGCGCCCGCCGTCTCATCTATGCCGAAAGCCAGTATTTCGCCTCTCGGCGCGTCGCCGAGGCGATCGCGCGGCGTCTCGACGAGCCGGACGGTCCGGAGATCGTGATCGTCAACCCGACCACCGCGAACGGTTGGCTTGAGCCGATCGCGATGGACACGGCGCGGGCGCGCCTCGTTTCCGAACTGCGCATGCGCGACGTGCATGGGCGTTTTCGCCTATACCACCCGTTTACCGCCGAAGGCGTGCCGATCTACGTCCATGCAAAAGTCACGGTCATCGACGATGAGGTGCTGCGGGTGGGATCGTCGAACTTCAACAACCGCTCGCTGCGCCTCGATACCGAGTGCGACGTGACGATCGACGCGGCTAGTGCGCCGGACGTGGGTGTCGAGCGGGTGATCGCGGCCATTCGCGACGGGCTCCTGGCCGAGCATCTCGGGGCTACGCGCGAGTCGTTGACGAGCAAGATGGCCGAAACGGGCTCTTTAATCGCGAGCATCGCCGCCTTACAGACATCGGGACGTTCGCTGCGCGACTATGAGTTTCCCGAGCTCACCGCCGCGGGAGAATGGTTGGCCGACACCGAGCTGCTCGACCCGGAAGGGCCGGACGCAATGTTCGAACCGCTCTCCCGTCGGCGCGGGCTGCTCTTTCATCTGCGGCATCGGCATCGCGGGCGTTCGCGGCACCGCCGTGCTTGAGCGACTGCTGAGCTCAAGCGAGGCTTGACGAGCACGCCGACTGCTGGGCTTGCGCGTCGCCCTGCCAAACATGACTAACGAGTTGTTAAACTTGACACCCCAGAACAAGTGGAGAGCGCTGGTGAATGCGGGAGATGGGCGATGAACGTGAACGGGGCGGCCGACGTGCTGGCGTTGCGCAACGCCGTTCTTCAGCGCAATGCGGCGCTGCGAGACGTTGCCTCGTCCCCTGCACCAGGTGCACTTCGCGGACCGAACAGCGTCGCGACGCCGCCATCGAGCTTCGCGGCGACGATGCAGGAGGCGCTGCAGAAGGTGAATGCCATTCAGGAGCAGGAGGATGTCGCCACCGAAGCCTATGAACGCGGCGAAACCACCGACATCGCCACCGTGGCGCTGATGCAGCAGCGCGCCTCCGTCTCGTTCGAGGCGACCCTGCAGGTCCGCAACAAGGTCCTCTCCGCCTACAAAGACATCATGAGCATCGCCATCTGAGATCAGGACAACGCCCGCAGCACCGGCACTCGTCCTGCCTGCTCCTGCCGCTCTCCATTCCCTCGTAACGCGGGCGGCGTAGCTGATCTCAGCGACGATGACCGCGATGTTGCGCACGCGGAGCATCGTCGCGCTGCTCGGGCTGTGCGAGCGGAGCTTGGGCGAGGTAAGGTAAAAGCTGCGGCATCTTGTATGCTGGACGAGGTGGAGCGGTCGCAGGGTAGCCGCCATAGCCCCCGCCTTCATAGGCATGGCCGCCGTCCCAGCTGACGCCTCCATGGCCCCCGCTCGAGCTGACGCCGGCACCATGAGTCTTGCGCTGCGCGGCGGCGGGCGACACGGCAAGCCCGACCGTCACCAATGCGATCAATCCCACAGTCAACTTCCTGATCACATCGCTTCTCCTGCCGCGTCCCGATATAATATCGAAAGCGCTGGGCGAAATGGCCATCGGCCGGGGTTTAGTGGCGGAACAGACCACCGAGGAAGCCGCCAGGCCGGTAGCCACCATGATGTCCGCCACCGTGATGTCGGTCGCCATGATGACGATCGCCGTGATGGCCCTCGTCAAAGCCGCCCCAGGGCGAAGGCGGTGCATAGCCCGGAGCGGGCGGGGTCGGCTGAGGGGGGTAGCTCGGGACCGGTTTCGCTGCGGCCTCGTAGGCCGCGTTCTTGTCGATGATCTTGTCGAGTTCGCCGCGATCCAGCCAGATGCCCCGGCATTGCGGGCAATAGTCGATCTCGACGCCCTGCCGATCGGCAAGCACGAGATCGACGCGGCACACGGGACAGAGCATGCCCTGCGGCCGCGTCGTTGCAGGTGCCGTGTTGTCAGTCATGCTCGCCTCCTCACGTCAGGGATGTCGCAACCCGGGACCGTCGCCCCGGGCTGCGGTGGTCAGGCCTTAATAGCCATAGCCGCGGTGATGTTCATTCCGCTCCCGCCGCTCGTGCCGGCGCTCGCGGCGCTCCTCGCGTCGATCGTGGCGATTGTTGTAGCCGTAGCCGCCGCGATTGTATCCGCCGCCATAGCCGCTCCACGATTGCCGATAGCCATCGCCCAGATAAGAACCGCCATGCCCACCGCCGTGACCGCGAGCCTGCTGGCCATAACCCCCGCCACCGCCATGGCTGCCATACCCGCCCCAGGATTGGGCGGTTGCGGCCGTTGGCGCTATGAAAGCAAGCGCGGTCGCGGCCAAGATCAAAGGACCTTTCATGATCGTCTCCAAGATGTGACCGAATGCCACATTGCTACGGATAAAGAGCCGCGATTGAACCTTCCGAGAACGGTGTTGAAAGCCATCATTCATGGGTTCGTAGATCGCCAGCTGCCGTAAGTTTGGCGAATTCCCGACTGGGACCTGAAAAGGTGCAAGTACAACTCGAACGATCGACAGTTTCCGGATTGTCATTTCTGATGGCGAAGGTCTTCCGCAGGGGGTCCGTTCAGCTCTCGTTCAACGGCCTCAAGCGATCCGTCGGGATCGGCTGTTCGGTCGCGCCGGGCGGCGACGGGAGAGTAAGCTATGCGTACGATGTTTTTCATGGCTGCAGCTGCGCTCGCAGCTGCAATCCCTAGCGCCGCGTCGGCGCAACACCATGGTGGGCGTGGCGGACATGGTGGCGGCTATGGCGGACACGGCGGATATGGCCGCGGGTATGGGCATGGCGGCGTATCGATCGCCTTGGGCGGGTACAGCTACCGTCCCGCCGTTCCCTACTATGCGCCCTCCTACTACGACTACCCCGCTTACCCGGTTCGGTATTACCCGCGAGCGCGCTATTATGATCGGCACTACCGCCCGCGGTATCATCGCCGGCACTGGTGAGCCCGATCGTGGCTGCTAGCCCATCACGTCTGTCAGGCGATCATTCCTGCCTGATGGTTGAACGGGCACTGCGGCAATACGCAGGCTCGCCTCCAGCGGATCGAACGGCTTGTAACGCTGACGCGGGAAGCTGGCATGTTCTCTAAGCTTTGCACTTCGGATAGATGCAAAGCTTATGAGGATCTTGCCTTCGGAACACCGTACAGGGATGTCTCGACGCGTCCTTACCGCATTCTCGCCCTTCCTCCTGTTTCTCGTCGGTTGCTCCGCTGAACAGCCCGAGCAGGTGCCAAGCGAGCAGGAACTGCACGCGGCTGAGATCGGCGGCCGAGGCGGGGTCGGACGTCATCATTTTATCTGTGAGGACGGCACTACTCTCCTCGTCGACTTCAAGGCTGAGGGTCTCGGCTTGCAAATACGCGAAAGCGAAACGGCGAGGCCGGAGATCTTAACCGCCCCCGGCCCCGGACGGGCATTCGTTGGCGAACATTCATCCGCTGTGATCGGACGCGGCAAACTCGAGTACCGATGGGGTTTGAAACCCATGCGGACCTGCGTTCGCCAATCGCGCTGACATGTCAGGCCCGATGGAACGCGGGCGACGAGCGATGCTCGCTTGCCGAACGTGTTGGGGAGCCTTACGCCTCCTCGCCCGTTGCATTGCCGGAAGGAGAGTGAAATGGCAGAAGAAAAACCAGGCCAGCACCACGATCATCCAGGCCATCAGCCCGGTGATCTCGATGAGCATGGCCACCGTGACAAGCAGGGGCAGAGCGAGGTGCCCGGTCAACACCATGATCATCCCGGACATACGCCCGGCGATCTGGACGAGCACGGTCACCGCGATACGCAGGGCCAAAGCGAAGTACCCGGGCAACATCACGACCACCCGGGACATACCCCCGGTGACCTCGACGAGCACGGCCACCGCGACAAAGGCGCTGGAACTTCCTGAGGAGAAGGGGGAGTGGCACTCCCCCTTTTTTCTTACCTGGAAGCTCACCTGAACGCCGTTCTCCTACTTCTTGTCCGCTCAGGTGCCCCGAAGTGATCGTTAGGTCGTCAGCCAATCGAGCAGCTCGCGACCCAGCAACTGCGCGTTCAGTTGCTCGTCCGACAGCTCGACGAATGCATCCAGATCGCGGATAATGACGACACCTGTGTTGCGGAATCGCTGAGCAATCGATCGAATAAAGCCGAAATCGACGTCGTGCTCGCATGCACCGATGAACAAGAAATAGATCTTGTCGCCGCGCTGTTCGGACTCCTCCAACACCCTGATCGTCCGGACATGATCCGCCGGATCGTTCTCGCCATCGGTGACGAATACCACGATCGACCGCTTCTTGGCGCGAACTTCCGGCTCCTTGTCCAAACCGAAGAAGCGACTGAAGAACCCGGCGCTTTCAGGCTCTGACGGCATCCAGCCGAAATGCCGAAGGTTGCGTTCCAGAACATAGCTGTAGGTGGTGCCGCCGTTCCAACCGGGCACCTGATCGACCACGTTGCGAACGATGTACCCTTCGCAGTCTTCTGGCGTCACCGTGCCAACATGGTGAACGCTGCCTTTGCCGTTGCTGAAGGTAAAGACATCCATCTGTCCATCGGGGTCCAGTTCCATCCCATAGGGCACCAGACGCTGTATCAGCCGGCTGGTCGTGCCTTCCTCATGCTCATGCTCAAAGGACCCCGACACATCCATGTCGAAGGCGAGTTCGGCTTTGACGTTCGGTGCGACGCCGGCTTTGTCGAGCGACACACGTAGCGCGCGAGCGGATTTCTGAAGGTCGAGCTGCAGAGCCATAACGTAGAGTTCCTCATGCCTTGAGTTGTTGCAGGATGGTGCGGAGCTGCTGCTGATGCTCGCCCACCTCCGTCGGGTTTGGTTGAGGTCGTGCGGAAGAGGCGGCCGTCAGCGCCGCCATCGTTCCCAGCCAGCCCGGCATAGCTACCAGAACCACGTCCTGTATCGCCGAGATCAGGCTCAGAGGCTGCTCCCCTTGGCTGTCGTGCAACGAAGCGCTGCCGCGAATCTGGAGCACGGTCTGCGTGAGGCTCATACTGCGTTCCAGGAACCGCCTGGACAGGGCCGGCTGGTCCGTCGTGTGATGTTCGGACAAGAACGCCGCCGCCAACGCCGCCGCCTCGATCTCCGTTGTCACGGCTCGGATGAGACGCGACTGCGCTTCGAGTGCCTCTTTCAGTTCTAGGAGCGGCTCGATCGCTGCACCGGTGAGCGCAATCAGCTGGTCAAGCTCGACGCGCGCAGCCTCAAATTCACGAGGGCTGTCGATCCGGTCGCCTGCACCGCCGAATAAGCGGCCGAACACTCCCGACGGATGGCGTACGCCGCAGATCGCCTCCAGATCGATTGCACCCAGCAGATCGACCATTCGGCGAACATACCCGCGGGCCCTGCTCAGCACCTCGGCTTGTGAAAGCGCCAGCGTGCGCGAGACGATATCGGCATAGTGTCTTTGAGCGTCGTGGCCCCACAAGGTGACCTGTCGGTCGCTTTGGCCTTCCACGAAACTCTGCACGAGTCGGATCGCCTTCGCGGCGACCGGGCGTGAAAGACCGGGGGAAAGCCGCTCCAAGTCGGCCGCGAGGACCGCGATTCGCTTGCGCTCGACCCCCGGAATAGCCGTAGGCGCGGTTGTCCGTCGTCAGAACATTTGGCGCAACTCGCGGTGTAAATTAGCGGAGAGCGGGCCTCGTCTGGGGGGTGATGTTATGCGGCTAGCTTGCGGTGTTGCAAGCGCCGATGCTCGATGGTCTGCCTCTTGATCCTTTCGCGCCGTTTGATGATGGCTGGTGCCCTGCCGAAGTAGGCGTCGGCGGGCGTCACGTTGTTCAGACTCTCGTGGTAGCGCTGGTTGTTGTAATGCTCGACGAACGCCTCGATCTGGGCCTCGAGGTCGCCGGGCAGGAAGTAGTTTTCGAGCAGGATGCGGTTCTTCAGGGTCTGGTGCCAGCGCTCGATCTTGCCTTGGGTCTGGGGATGCATTGGCGCGCCGCGCACATGGCTCATCTTCCGGGCCTCGATATATTCCGCCAGCTCGCCCGCGATGTAGCTGGGGCCGTTATCGCTGAGCAGCCTGGGTTTGTGCAGCACCTTTGCGCTGTCGCAGCCCGAGGCCTTGAGGGCCATGTCCAGCGTGTCGGTCACGTCCTCGGCCCGCATGTTGGTGCACAGCTTCCAGGCGATGATATAGCGCGAGAAGTCGTCGAGCACGCTCGACAGGTACATCCAGCCCCAGCCGATGATCTTGAAGTAGGTAAAATCGGTCTGCCACATCTCGTTCACCCGGGTGGTCGGGGTGTGGAAGCGATCGGCCGCCTTGATCACGACATAGGCCGGGCTGGTGATCAGATCATGGGCCTTCAACAGACGGTAAACCGTGGCTTCCGACACGAAGTAGCGCTGCTCGTCGGTGAACCGCACCGCCAGTTCGCGGGGGCTCAGCTCGGATGCTTCCAGCGCGAGTCCGATGATCTGGTCATGGATCTCGCCGGGCAGGCGGTTCCACACCCGGCTCGGCGCCGAAGGCCGGTCTTCCAGCGCTTCCGCCCCGCCCTCGAGATAGCGGTCGTACCAGCGATAGAAGGTTCGGCGCGCGACACCGAGCTGATCGAGGGTGCGCTTGGCCGGCAGGTGCGACTGCTCGACGATCCTGATGATCTCGAGCTTCTCGGCTGCGGGATACCTCATTCGTCGTCGCCCCCATCCGCGATCATGCTTTTTTTAAGCAGCCGGTTCTCGAGCGTCAGGTCGGCCACGCATTCCTTCAGCGCGCTGGACTCACGACGCAGATCCTTGACCTCGTCGGTGGTGGCGGCTCGGGCGGTGTCACCCGCCAGGCGGCGCTTGCCCGCTTCCATGAACTCCTTCGACCAAGTGTAGTATAGGCTCTGCGCGATGCCTTCCTTGCGGCATAGCTCGGCGATGCTGTCCTCGCCGCGCAGGCCATCCAGCACGATCCGGATCTTGTCCTCCGCCGAGAAGTGCCGACGCGTCTGCCGCCGGATGTCCTTCACCACCCGCTCAGCACGGGCCTTTACCGGCGACTTTTTCAAGGAGGGTTGGGGCTTCATCTTCGTTCCTTCGTCACTACGACGAAGCCCCAACCCTCCTTAAGCCACAACCTCAAATCTGTGCCATTGGTGCTGACGGGGGACACACGTCGTTCAAGCCGACAGTCGCGCCGCCTCCGTGATGGTGGTGGCCGTGATAGCCGTAGTGCCCTCCCGAGCCAGCAGCGGACCCTCTCATCTTCTGATCGTCGCTATCGTCCATCGTTGCGTCCCGCTTAATATGTGCAGTCGGCCGGATTGCAGCCGCTTCGTTCCAGCGCACCCTGAACAGCGCGCGAAGGTCTGGAGCAAATCGGGCACCGCCCATCCGACGAGCCAGCCTACAGGCGGCGGGCACCTGTGAGAACAACGATCAACTACACTCGAAAGTCGACGGACCAGAAATTCGGGGGGCGCCCGCCCCCATCCCGTCAGTCTTCTTGTGGTCCATGCCGGTGTGATCAGCGTCAAGTCGCTCGATGATGGGACAGTCCGGACGATCATCCCCATGGCAGGATCCCGCAAGATCCACGAGAGTGCCTCGCATGGCTTCGAGCTTTTGGATCTTCCTGCCGAGCTCGGCAGCTCTGGCTTCGGCCAATCCCTTCACGTCCGCACTGGAGCGCTCCCGGTCTGACCAGAGGCCGAGCAGCGCGCGCATGTCGTCGATTGGGAACCCTAAGTCGCGCGCATTGGCGATGAACTGCAGGCGGTTAATGTCCGCCTCACTATAATCGCGATACCCGCTCCCGCGCCGTGGCGGCGCAGGAACAAGACCGATCTCATAGTGGCGGATCATGCGTTGAGAAACGCCACTGGTGTCCGACGCCTTTCCGATGTTCACAGCTTCACCGCGTTAAGCCGCAGCGCGTTCAGGACGACCGTAAACGACGAGAGCGCCATCGCCGCACCGGCCAGCATCGGCGAGAGCAGAATGCCCGCCACGGGGTAGAGCGCCCCGGCCGCGACCGGCACGCCGATACCGTTGAACAGGAACGAGAAGAACAGGTTTTGGCGGATATTCCGCATTGTCGCACGGGCGAGCTTGCGCGCCCGCACGATTGCCGAAAGATCGCCGCGCGTGAGCGTCATGCCAGCGCTTTCAATCGCCACGTCCGTCCCCGTCCCCATCGCCAAGCCGACATCCGCAGCGGCGAGCGCCGGGGCGTCGTTGATCCCATCGCCTGCCATTGCGACCTTGGCGCCGCTAGCCTTCAGCTCGCCGATGATACGCGCCTTGTCTTCCGGCAGCAGATCGGCGCGCACCGCGTCGAGACCGCCCACGGCGCGCGCGACGGCATCGGCCGTCCCCCGATTGTCGCCGGTGAGCATGACGACACGGAGACCCTCCTTGCGAAGCGCGGCAATGGCGCCGCGCGCAGAGGCGCGCACCGGATCGGCGACCGCGAGCAGACCCGCGAGAGCGCCATCGATCGCGACCAGGATGACGCCCGCGCCTTCGCCACGATGACGATCGGCCGCAGCATCGAGCGGCTTGGGGTCGGCGCCGATCCGGCTGATTTGCGCCGCGTTGCCGATCACGACCGAACGGCCGTTCACCGTGGCGCTGACCCCCAGGCCGGTTTGCGAGGCAAAGTCCGCGACCGTGCCGAGCTGGAGCCCGCGTTCCTTGGCGGCGACGATAATCGCATGGGCGAGCGGGTGTTCGGACTGCCCTTCGACGGCTGCGGCCAGCGCTAGCATGTCATTTTTTTCAACCGCGCCAATCGCCTCGACCGCGATCAACTTAGGCTTGCCTTCGGTAAGCGTGCCCGTCTTGTCGATGACGAGCGTATCGACCTTCTCCAGCCCCTGTAGGGCTTCCGCGTTTTTGACCAGCACCCCGGCTGTCGCGCCCCTTCCGGTGCCGACCATGATCGACATAGGCGTGGCAAGCCCGAGCGCACACGGGCAGGCGATGACAAGCACGGCGATGGCATTCAGGATGGCATGGCCCATGCGTGGCTCAGGGCCGACCAGCGACCACGTGATGAAGGTCGCAATCGAGATCAGCACGACGAGCGGCACGAACCAGCCCGAGACCCGATCAGCGACCGCCTGGATCGGGGCGCGGCTCCGCTGCGCTTCCGCGACCATGCGGACGATCCGCGCGAGCATCGTGTCTGAACCAACCGCGCGAGCTTCCATGACCAGGCTGCCCGTCCCGTTGACCGTTCCCCCGGTGACGGCCGCCTCGACCTCCTTGAGTACAGGGGCGGGTTCGCCGGTGAGCATGGACTCGTCGACCGAAGAGCGGCCCTCGACAACCACGCCGTCGACCGGGATTGCCTCACCGGGGCGGACCCGCAGTCGATCGCCCGTCGCCACGTCGGCAAGGCCGATCTCTTCCTCAGAGCCGTCAGGCCGCAAGCGACGCGCTGTCTTTGGAGCCAGGTCCATGAGGGCGCGGATTGCGCGCCCTGTCGCCGCCCTGGCGCGCAGTTCGAGCACCTGCCCGAGCAGTACCAACGTCACCACAACCCCGGCAGCCTCGTAATAGACCGGGACCATGCCGCCGTGCATCCGGAACGTTGCGGGGAAGATGTCTGGCGCGAGCGTCGCGACCACGCTGTAAAGGAACGCCGCGCCGACGCCGATCGCGATCAGCGTGAACATATTTAGATGACGGGTGCGGATCGAGGTCCACCCCCGCTCGAAAAACGGCCAGCCCGCCCACAGTACGATCGGCGCGGTCAGCGCGAGCTGGACCCACGGCGAGGCCGCAGGACCGACCACATGCAAACCCGTCATTTCGGCAAACATGGAGACGATCAGCAGCGGGATCGTGAGTGCGCCCGCAACCCACAGCCGGCGCGTGAAATCGACCAGCTCGGGGTTTGGAGTATCGTCGAGTGAGGGTTCTTCAGGCTCTAGCGCCATGCCGCAGATCGGGCACGTCCCCGGCCCTTCCTGGCGGACTTGCGGGTGCATCGGGCACGTCCAAATTGCCCCCGGCGTCGCCATCGGCTCAGGTTTCGGCTTATCGCCGAGATAGCCGCCTGGATTGGCGACGAACTTGGCCCGGCACCCAGAACTGCAAAAATGATATTCATGGCCGGCGTGCTCGGCATGGTGCGCCGTCGTTGCCGGATCAACCGTCATCCCGCAAACCGGGTCCGTCACTTTGGCCGCGTCGTCGGGCATCTTATTCCCCGAACAGCAGCCACCCGTTTTCACGGGTACTTCGGCTGCAACTGACGCGGTCGACGCTCCCGAGCAGCATGACGGGGGCGCAGCAGCCGGCTCGGCTGCTTGCTTTGCTGAGCAGCCGCAACCCCCGGCATGGGAATGAGAATGAGGATCGTTCATGGCGCAACTCCTTCGACCCGAAGGCATGTAGGGTCTGACATCGTGTCAGGGTCAAGGCCTATCCGATGCGATGGTCAACTATCGGAATCTACGCGATGTAGGCTGTTAACCCTCACATCATGAGCGGGATAACTTCGCCGGCTCGCTACACGACGGATGAGGGCGCGCGATTTAACCGGGTGCAACGCAACCGCTCTGAGCGATCGAAGTCAGCGAGAGCGAACTTTCGATCTGTCCCGATCTTATTCCATGACAGAAAGAAGGTTGTCGACTGAAAGCGTTGAAAAGGCGGTGAAGATGTCAGCAACGGCATAGGGTAGCAACATCGTGCAATCTTTAAAGAGCGCGTCACAGCTATAAACGACATTGGAAACGTAACCGTCGCGCTCATGCGGACTTGGCACAATGATCGGTCGCGGCGTCCGGGCGAGCAGTTTTGAAGTGTCTTTCTTGTCGAGCAGGCATGCACCGATGCAGTAATTTCGAACCGTACCGACGCCGTGGGTCATGACCAGCCAACCCTCGTCTATCTCCGTCGGCGAGCCGCAGTTTCCCACCTGAACGAACTCCCAGGGGTATTGCGGTTTGACAAGCTTCTCACCGCCCTCCCAGTGAACGATATCTTTGGACAGATGCAGCCAAATATTCTTGTTATCCTGGCGGCCGAGCATCGCATAGTTGCCGTTGATCCGACGCGGAAAAAGCGCCATGCCTTTCCCGTGGGATGCGCTGCCCGTGACAATTCGCATATCGAAGGATCGAAGATTGGTGCAGCTCAATAATTCCGATCGAGCCTAGGCACCGCTGAACGCGGTATAGGTGCCGTGGTACGCCACGCTGCCATCATCATCGCAGAAGCGAACCAGTCGCAAATCCTCGATGCCCTGATGCTGGCTTGCCAGGATGGGAAAAAGCACCGTCTCCGAGATGGCCTGGCTGCCCGTGCAGCATAGACGGGCGGCGATACCTTCACCTTTTTCGTACTGCTCAATGAGAGGCGCCACGGATATGGATCCCGGATCGTCGACGACGAGACTACCGCCCGGGGTCCAGGTTCCGGTGCGAAAGGTCACGGATGAGACGTGTCCTTCGCCGATCGCACGCAACGACATCACGAAACGAAGTGTGCCGTCAGTTAAGCCCGATTGGTCCGGGTGCAGCACAATGCTCGGGTTGAATAAGGCGGCAGCCTCATACGCATATTCTTCGCTACAATACGCGCCCATTGAGCTGCACCCGGTTTCGTGGACACCAAGATAAGGTGTTTTGGAACCGGAGGGTGATGATGCAACGACGGAAGTTCAGCCGGGAGTTCAAGCTCGAGGCGGTGAAGCTGGTATTGGAGCGGGGTGTTTCTGCGGCGCAGGCGGCGCGCGATCTCGACGTGCATGCCAACGTGCTGCGCAAGTTGATCCGCGAAGCGGAAGGCGATCCGGGATCGGCCTTTCCCGGCCACGGCAACCTGCGGCCCGAGCAGCAGGAGATTGAGCGGCTGCGCCGCGAGCTGGCCCGGATGAAGGCGGAGCGTGACATCCTAAAAAAAGCGGCGGCCTACTTCGCGAAGGACTCGATATGAGGTTTGCCTTCATCGCGAAGCACCGGGGTATCTGGCCGGTATCGTGGATATGTGAGGCGCTCGGGGTCTCGCGCAGTGGTTTCCACGCCTGGCTGGTGCGTACGCCGAGCGTGCGTTCGCGCAGCGACGAGCAGTTTGGCGCTAGGGTCCGTGCAAGCTTCATCTCCAGCTATCGCACCTATGGCGCGCGCCGTGTCTGGCACGATCTTCTGGCCGAAGGGCTTTCATGCGGCCTGCACCGCGTCGAACGGCTGATGCGGGCGCAGGGTCTCAAGGCTCGCCCCCGGCGGCGCGGCCTGCCCAAGGACGAAGGCCAGCGATCGGTGATCGCCGGCAACGTGCTCGATCGTCAGTTCACCGCCGACGGGCCGAACCAGAAGTGGGTGGCAGACTTCACCTATATCTGGACCGCCGAGGGGTGGCTCTACGTGGCGGCCGTCATCGACCTGTTCTCGAGGCGGGTGGTCGGCTGGTCGATGAGCGATGCCATGACGGCGCAGCTCGTCACCGATGCGTTGGTCATGGCGATCTGGCGACGTGGCAGGCCCGATGCCCTGCTGCACCACTCAGACCAGGGCAGCCAATACACCAGCGAGCAGTTCCAGCGGCTGATGGCCGACAACGGCGTCACCTGCTCGATGAGCCGGTCCGGCAACGTCTGGGACAATGCCGCGATGGAGAGCTTCTTCTCCTCACTCAAGACCGAACGGATCGCGAGAAAAACATACCGCACGCGCAATCAGGCGCGGGCAGACGTGTTCGATTACATCGAGCGATTCTACAATCCCACACGCAGGCACTCGACCTTGGGATATCTCAGCCCCATGGACTTCGAGAAGCAGGCTAATGTAGCCTAACCTGGTGTCCGCAAAACCGGGGGCAGCTCAATCAAGGCGGTGTCGAGCAAGCTCGCCTGACATCCTCCGGCGAGGGTTAGGAACGCAAGCCGCGTATCCTCTTAGAGTGGAGGAGAGCTGCCGTGACGATGATGCCTTCCCCGGTCCCCTGGCTCGATACGGTGCTGGTCGTTTGGTTCGCGCTGACTGCGCTTTCCGTCGCCTACGTCGCGTGGGATGCCTTCACGCGCAACCCCGAGCTAAAGGTCATGAAATGGGGCTGGCTGTTGGTTACGCTCTACGGCGGACCGATCATGGCAGCGGCCTATGTCCTGTCCTGCCAGGAGCAGGCGACAGAGCGGCATGAGGACTTCATCCGGCCGCTTTGGAAACAGGCGTTCGGCTCGGCCATTCATTGCATGGCGGGAGACGCAACGGGCGTCATCGCCGCCGCCGCAGTGACCATGGCGCTCGGCTTGCCGATGTGGCAGGACGTGATCGCGGAATATGTGTTCGGTTTCGCGTTCGGCCTGCTCATTTTCCAGGCACTGTTCATGCGGGACATGGCGGGCGGCTCCTATGCCCGAGCGCTCCGCATGTCGTTCATCCCCGAATGGCTTTCGATGAATGCCGTGATGGCCGGGATGATCCCGACGATGGTGGTTTTGATGAGCCGGGACATGGCCGCGATGCACGCCAGCTCGCTTCGCTTTTGGGGCGTCATGTCGGTGGCGACGCTCGTCGGCTTCGCCGTCGCCTATCCGATCAATCTATGGCTTGTCGGCGTCCGGTTGAAGCACGGCATGGGGACGGTGCGAGCACTTGGGCATGGCGGGCACGAGGTCGCCGCAGAGCCGCGATCGGCGACGCCAATGCCCGGCATGGAACACGGTACGATGCAGGGGATGAACGACATGGCGACAGGTTCGCGCGCGACCCGGCCGCAGATCATCGCGATGACGGTGCTGACACTCGTCATGCTCAGCGCCGGGATCATCGTTGCGACGCTGTTCGGCAGTTGGGCCATGTAGCTTTGCCCCGATCGACGGAGATTGCGGCAAGGGATGATCGCGCGTGGCGCGTATCTATGAGCAGGCGGGGGCTCACACGGAGATAGACCGATGCACCAGATTGATCCCGCCATGAAGGCGTGTATGGACGCCTGCCACGACTGCCATGTGACCTGTCTTCACATGGCGATGAACCATTGCCTCGAGATGGGCGGCCAGCACGCGGCGCCCGAGCACATGAAGATCATGGCCGACTGCGCGCAGATTTGCGCGGTCGCTATCGACTTCATGGCGCGCAAGTCCGCCCACCACCAGCATATCTGCCGCGAGTGCGCCGAGATCTGCCGTGCGTGCGCTACGAGCTGCGAAGCGCTCGACGGAATGGAAGATTGCGTGGCGGCGTGCCGCGCGTGCGCCGACGCTTGCGACAGGATGGCGGCCTAAGCGACGCTTGCGCGGGCGGCTCGACCGCCCGCGCATCCCGTTCCGGAGCTAGCGTCCCATCCGCGCGATCACATCAAACAGCTCAGCGGTAAACTTTGTCAGCAGCTCGATTGCCGCGCTCCCGAACACCATCAGGCACACCCCGAGCGCGATCAGTTTGGGCACAAAGCTGAGCGATTGCTCGCTGATCGACGTCGCCGCCTGAATAATGCTGATGATCAACCCGATGATCATCATCGGTACGAGCAAGACGACGCAGATCAGGCCGGCCACGACCAGCATCCTCCCCGTTTCGTCGAGCAGGACCGACTGATCCATCAGGCGCGATCGACTGGCAGGCCGGGGAACGCGAGGGCTCCCCGGGTGCGCATCACATCGCCGACGCGGGGGGCGCGAGAGTCCCGAGCCAAGCGACCAGCCCGAGGACCACGACGACACAGGCGGTTTCGATTCCTATGCTCGCCCGTAGCGCCCCCAGAGCGGCGCCATGATCGTCCGCAGCGATCGACCGCTCGAAAGCCGGCGAGAGCCGGAAGCGGTTGAGGGAGGCGAGCCCCAGCATCGCGAAGAACAGCGCCAGCTTGGCAATCAGGAGCTGACCATAGAGCGTTGTCGGCAGGGTGACGATGTTGCCAATCCCGACCAGCATCCAGCCATTGACCAGGCCGGTGACGACGATCGTGCCGACCACGACCGTCCCCACCATGCCGAACCCGTGCAGCGCCCGGTGTGTCAGCCCGAGATGCGCCGCATCGACGCGCGCCGCGGGCCGGGTGACGAGCAGGATCAGCCCCAGCAGCGCACCAACCCAGGCGCCCGAGGCGATCAGGTGGAGAATGTCGGCGATGAGGTGGACCCAGCCCATTGCGGCTTCGTCCATCGCCCCATGTCCGGTCCATGCCAGCGTCGCGAGTGCAACGACCGCGCAAAGCGCGACGGCGCTTAGCCAGATGCCGCGCCCGGCCGCAAACAGCGCCGCCAGCATCGCGAGAGCGAGCACGACGATGCGGAGCTTCCAGGCTGCCCCGATCGCAGAGCCAGTGAGCAGCGCACCGACCGCTGCACGGTCGATCGGCCATGCCGGCATTCCCGCCATCGAGGAGGCCATCAGCACGATCCAGGCGACCGAGAACAATAGGCCCAGGACGGCGCTGGCGACGAGCCAAGGGCGCAGCGCAAGCGCGTCGCCGCGCTCGCGTCCCCGCAGCCCGTAGAGGCTGAATGCGGAGAGGCCGAACAGCGCCGCCAGCGTCAGGTAAAGCGCGAAGCGGACGCCGATCAGCGACCAGTCTCCCATCGCCTCACTTCACGCCGAAGGCGTAGCTTCCCGCGACCTTGTGCGTGTCGGTCGAAACGACATGCCAATTAACCGTGTAGCGCCCGGGGTGGAGCTGCCCCTGAGGCGTGATGACCAGCGTGTGGCCATCCGCTGCGAGTGCCGATGTGCTAGGATGCTTCATTGCCGCCATGCCTTTGGCTTCCATCATCAAATCCGCCTTGGAAAAAGCCGGCATCAGCTTTTCGCTAAAGCGAAGCTGGACGCGGGCGGGCTTGGCGACCGTCGCGTTGGCGGCAGGCGATGCCGACACGAGCTTGGGATGCGCGTTCGCCGCCCCAGCGAGCATGAAGAGGGCGGCAGTAGCAGTGAAAACAGATACGCGACGCATAAAGGGGCCTTTCGAGAGGAGGGTTCCTGTTCTTCACTACGCGGCCCAATCGACCACCCCTCAAATGTGCGAAATGAGGGGTGGCGGCTTCGCGTGCGTAATCCATGCTAGAGGGGCGGAGTGAACGATATGGATAACCTCGACGCAGTATTGATGAGGCTGGCGCACGCACCCGTGCCCGAAAGCCTCGACGGAATCGAAGCCAGGGTGCTCGCGCGCATTTCTGCGCGGCCAGTGGCCCGTGTCGGCATGGGTGTCGGCGCGATGACGATCGCGGCAGCGCTCGTCATGGGGATATTCGGCGCTGGCGTTCCAGCGAGGGAGGCCAGCGCGGCATCGCTCCTATTCCCGCTTGGGCCGGTGTCGCCGCTTGCGCCGTCGACCTTGCTGGTCGGCACGCCGTGAGCGGCCGTACCCGCCTCACGCTTGGCGTGATAGCGTGCTTCGTTGCGGCGATCATCGGCGTGTTCATCGGGCGGGCGCTTCTCCCGTCCCGGGCGCAGCCCGGCACGGAGCTGCATGACGTGCTTCATCACAAATTGGCGCTCGACCAAGGCCAGGAGGCGCGCCTTCAGATATTGGAGCAACGGTTCGCGGTGCAGCGGCGCGCGTTCGAGCTGGAGTTGAGAGCCGATAACGCGCGGCTTGCCGAGGCGATCGAGGCCGAGCACGGCAACGGCCCGCGGGTCGCCGCCGCAGTCGATCAGAGCCATGCCGCCATGGGCGAGCTACAAAAGGCGACGCTCGCGCACATATTCGCGATGCGACAGCTTCTCCGGCCCAACCAGACCGGGCAGTTCGATCAGGCGGTGGTCAAGGCGCTCACCGACGACGTCAATTGAGTCTTGGTGCGTGAGCCTCGACTGGACGACGCTAACCGAGGGTGAGCTTGCAGCGCTCAGCATCGCAGGAAGGCAGGCCGCTTTTTCCGAGATCATGCGTCGGCATCGCCAGTCAGTCTTCCGCATGGTCAGGGCTTGCGTCGGGGAAGCCGACGAGGCGCTGGACCTGGTGCAGGAGACGTTCGTTGCGGCTCATCAGGCGTTGCCTCGCTACGACGGCGATCGTTCGATGCGCGCGTGGTTATCGACGATCGCGATCAACAAGTGCCGAGATTGGGGGCGCAAGCGCACCGTGCGGCGCTTCCTGTCGTTCGCCGCGCCGATCGGCATCGAGGCCGAAGCAGTGGCAGACGATCAGGTCGCAATCGACGACGCCACGGGCGATCGGCAGGAGCTGGAGCGGGTGACGCGCGCCATCTCGACTTTGCCGGCAAACTTGAAGGAACCGCTTGTCCTCCGCACTATTGAGGGCTTGAGCCAGGCCGAGACGGCCGAGGTATTGGGGATCAGTGAGAAGGCCGTAGAGACCCGCCTGTATCGAGCGCGGCGCAGCCTCGCAGACCGACTTGGGGCGATGACCCGCTCAGCCGTTGGCTGAACAGCGGATTACAAACTACGTCACTGCCGGTTCAGAGCACGATTGCTGAGAAACGCGATACCTTCACCCGCTCTCGCTTTTACCTGCAAAGGAGTGAGGGCTTTGCGCTGGCGCCGCGTATCAAGGCTAGAGGGATACTCCCGTTCTAGAGCCTTGAGGACCGTATGAGCCGCATTCTTGACCGCCGCCAGATGCTACGCGGGGCCGCCTTAGCAGGAGGCGGGCTTGCACTATCGGCCTACATGCCTGCATGGGCGCAAACCAATTCAGCGGGGATGGCGACCCCGCTCCCGACCGTCACCGGCAACGACATTACGCTCCGCATCGCGCGCCAGACGATGATGATCGATGGCCGCGCGTCCAAGGCGATCGGCATCAACGGCACCGTGCCGGCCCCGCTGATCCGGTTGCGCGAGGGGCAGACCGTTCGTCTCAATGTCATCAACGATCTCGACGAGGACAGTTCGATCCACTGGCACGGCCTGCTCGTTCCCCCGCAGTACGATGGCGTGCCCGGCATCTCGTTTCCTGGGATAAAAGCTCGTTCGAGCTTCCTCTACGAGTTTCCGATCCGGCAGAACGGCACATATTGGTATCACAGCCATTCCGGGCTTCAGGAACAGCTTGGGCATTACGGGCCGATCGTGATCGATCCTGTCAGCGCCGATCCGGTGCAGTCCGACCGCGAGCACGTCATCGTGCTGTCGGACCACAGCCAGCTCAGCCCGGCTACCATCTTTCGCGACATGAAAGTCGACCCCGGTCACTTCAACTATCAGCGCCAGACCCTCGCCGGGGTGCTTTCCGGCAAGGACCAGCCGCTCAAGGACCGCGTGGATTGGGGCAAGATGCGGATGGACCCAACCGATATTTCCGATGCGACCGGCCCCGCCTATACCTATCTCGTCAATGGCCATGGCCCGCGCGACAACTGGACAGCGCTGTTCACGCCAGGGCAGCGCGTGCGACTGCGCGTGATCAACGCTTCGGCGATGACTACCTTCAATGTCCGTATCCCTGGCCTCAAGCTCAGCATCGTCCAGGCTGACGGACAAAACGTCATGCCGGTCGAGGTGGACGAGTTCCAGATTGGCGTTGCCGAGACGTACGATGCGATCGTCACCCCGACCGACAATCGTGCCTATACGCTCGTCGGCGAGGCGATCGACCGATCCGGCCTGGCGCGCGCAACGCTCGCCCCGCGCCCCGGGATGGCGGCCGAGGTGCCTGCGCTCCGTCCGCGCCCGCTCGCGACGATGAAAGACATGGGCATGGATATGTCGTCGATGGGCGGCATGGATATGTCGGGTGGCGATATGGGCAAGATGCGCGGCCCCGACCCGACCAACGAGAAGAATCCGTCCGCCGGTCTCACCACCCCCGGCGCCGGCATGGCAGCAGGCGCGATGGCAATGGGCGGAATGCCGCAAGGCGGCACAATGTCAGGGATGGATCATTCGGCGATGAACCACGGTGCGATGGCGACGAGCGGCAGCGCGGGCGGCATGGCGGGGATGGACCATAGTTCGGTGGGCGGCCAGCAAGGCATGGCCGGCATGGACATGGGGTCCATGAAGATGCGCGACTTCTCCAAAGCCCCGCAGGTCAAGAAGGGGCCGGGTGTCCAGACCATCTCGCCGATGCCGATGGATCGCACCGGCGACCCCGGTCAGGGGCTTGAGAATGTCGGCCACAAGGTGCTGGTCTACCGGGACTTGATGGCGCTGGAACGCAACCCGGACGTGCGGGCTCCTAGCCGCAGCCTCGACATTCACCTGACCGGCAATATGGAGCGCTTCATGTGGTCGTTTGACGGCGTGAAGATGTCCGACATGATGGAGCCGATCCCCTTCCTCGAAGGTGAGCGCGTGCGGATCAACCTCATCAACGACAGCATGATGGGGCACCCGATCCATATCCACGGCCACTTTTTCGAGCTGGTGACGGGGCACGGCGATCATGCGCCGCGCAAACACACCGTCATCGTCCAGCCAGGCGGCAAGGTAACGTGGGATTTTACTGCCGATGCGGTCGGCGATTGGGCGTTCCACTGCCATCTCCTCTACCACATGCACGCCGGCATGATGCGAACCGTGAGTGTCCGTCCGCGGGGAGACGCGGCATGATGCGCCTCGCTCCCCTGTTGGCGTCGGTCGCCATGCTCACCCTCGCGGTTCCGGTCGCTGCGCAATCGATGTCGGGCATGAACATGCCCGGCATGACGATGCCAGCTCAAAAAAAGTCTGTGGCGAAATCGTCCGCACCAGCCAAGGGTGCCAAGGCGAAGCCCGTCGCTGCGAAGCGCAAAACGCCGGCGAAAGCTTCGACTGACCCGATGGCCGGCATGACGGGAATGGATCATTCGGCAATGCCGGGCATGGCCATGCCTGGTGATACCTCACAGCCAGCGCAGGGCGCTTCCCGGTCCATGCCGGGAATGGAGATGCCGGCTACCGGTCAAGTGGCTCCACAGGGCGCGCAGCAGGCGATGCCGGGGATGACTATGTCCGGTGACCAGCACAGTGGTCATGATATGCAGGCTATGCCGGACATGGCTGGGATGGCGATGCCCGGTACGGCGATGCCCGGTATGGAACAAACCGGCACGGCGCTGTCCGCCGGGAACGCGCCGGCCCCCGCGCCGCCGATGGACCATTACGCCGACCGCCAGTTCGCGCCGGCTGATATGGCGAAGGCGCGGAACGCCATGATGTTCGAGCAAGGCGGTAAGCCCTTCTACCAGGTAATGTTCAATCTTGCGGAATATCAGGCGCGCCAAGGCCGCGACGGCTATCGTTGGGATGGCGAGGCGTGGTTTGGCGGTGATATCAATCGCTTGTGGCTGAAGAGCGAGGGTGAGGGAGCGTTCCGGGAGGGTGTCGAAGGTGCTGAAATTCAGGCGCTCTACAGCCGCGCGATCGGTCCCTATTTTAATTTGCAGGGCGGCATCCGACACGACTTTAAGCCGTCCCCTTCGCGCAATTATGCAACGATCGGATTTGAAGGGCTCGCGCCATATATGTTCGAGGTTGAAGGAGCGCTGTTCCTAAGCACGAAGGGCGACGTGCTTGGGCGCCTCGAGGGGTATTATGACCAGCGCATCACGCAACGGCTAATTCTACAGCCTCGCGTAGAGTTCAACCTTTCCGCTCAGAATGTGCCAGAGAACCGGCTTGGTGCGGGGCTGACCGACGCCGAGCTGGGGCTCCGGCTCCGCTACGAAATCAGGCGGCAGTTCGCACCCTATGTCGGCGTTTCCTATGTCGCACAGACCGGTCGCACTGCGGATTTCACACGCGCCGAGGGCAAGGACCCAACCACGACGAGCTTCGTCGCGGGCGTGCGGGTGTGGTTCTAGACGGGGGCTGGAAAATGGATCGGATCGGATTAAGGCGGCACTTGCCCAGCCTTCCCTTCGTCGCTGCGCTCGCGCTCGTAGTAGCGCTGAGCGCAGGCGTCTTCATTTACCTTGGCGTCTATAACATTGCGGCCGATGAGCCGCACACACGAGCTGTCTATTCAGTGCTCGAAAGTTTGCGCGATCGGTCGATCCAGGTGCACGCACGAGGTCTCAAACCCCCTGCCGATCTGGCATCGGCGCAACGTATATCGATCGGCGCTGGCCTCTATGGGGAAATGTGTTCCGGTTGCCATCTAGGACCCGGCGTGGAGAAATCCGAGATGAGCCAGGGTCTCTATCCCCAAGCGCCAGAACTCGCGCGTGCTCAGGATCTCACCCCAGCGCAGCAATTTTGGATCATCAAGCACGGCGTGAAGCTCAGCGCCATGCCTGCATGGGGCAAGACGCATTCCGATCCCCTGATTTGGGATATGGTCGCGTTCGTCCGGAAGCTCCCCGGTATGACGCCCGAACAGTATAAGGCATTGGTCGCGAGCGCCCCGGCCGATCACGACGAGATGATGAAGGATATGCCGGGCATGAAATGATGCCGGCGACGAGGTTGATGGAGGGGTGGTTCTGAAAAGCGCAAAATTGAGGCTGCACCTGCTCGCGAGCCGCACACATAAATGGCTCGCGATCATCATCGGCGCGCAGCTCCTGCTATGGTTCACGAGCGGCGCCTTGATGAGCTTCCTGCCGATCGACCGGGTGCATGGCGATCATCTCGTCGACCGCAAAGCCGTGACGGCCATTCCCACCGGCATCGCGCTCGCACCGCCATCGGCGATCGTCGCCGCGAGCGGTGCGCCGATCGAGGCCATTACCTATCGCATGTGGCTTGGGCGCCCCGTTGCCGAGGTCGCGACCGCCGAGGGCACACACCTGTTCGACGCGATGACAGGCGCGGCACTTCCAGCTCCCACTGCCCGCCAAGCCGAAGCGATCGCGAGCGCCGCTTGGCGCGGTAGCGGACGACCAGCGGCAACGGTGGAGCGGATCGAGCGTATCAGCCCCGAATATCGGGGAGCGCTCCCCGCTTGGCGCATTGCCTTCGCTGACCCTGATTCTACTCGAGTATTTGTCGCATCGGATACCGGGCGGATTGCGGCTGTTCGAACCGGAACGTGGCGGCTTTACGATTTCTTTTGGGGGCTTCACATCATGGATTGGACCAATCACGAAAACTTCAACACGCCCTGGCTGCTGGCTTTCGCGATCGGCGGGCTCACGTTTTGGCTCGGGGGAGCGGTCCTACTTTATTTTCGTTGGCCTAAGCGCCGTCGCCGCAATGCCGGGGGGCAACATAAGCTCGAAAAGGGAAACGCGTGATGGATGAAAACAAAGACAAAATGAGCATGGGTGCGAGTTATGGTCGCTTCGCTGCGATGATCGCGACCTCGACCATCGTGATGTTCGGACTGATGTACCTGAACAGCTACGCGCTGAGTCACGTCTTCTACAGCCAGACCCGCACCTGGATGGCGATCTACATGGGTGCGGTGATGGCGATCATCATGCTCGGCTTCATGTGGTCAATGTACCCGAACCGACGCGTCAACCTGGCGATCATCGCGGGGAGCGTCGTCGTCTTCGCAGGCGCGTTGTGGCTGGTGCGCAGCCAGGAGACCGTGGACGACGTGTCCTGGATGAAGGCGATGATTCCACATCACTCGATCGCAATTATGACCAGCGAGCGCGCACACATTAAGGATCCAGAGGTCCGCAAGCTAGCGGACGGCATCATCGACGCACAGGTGCGCGAGATTACCGATATGAAGCGAATGATCGCACGGTTGGAGGCACATCCCACACCGACCGGCGCGCCCGACCTGCCCTCCTACCGGGACAAAGGCGTTGCGCCGCCAGTGCCTGAGACCGACGAGAGCGCCGGCGTTAACACGCTCCAGCCGATCCGTTAAAAAGCGGCCGGGGGGTTCGCCCCCCGGCCCGTGCCGCTATCGCGGTCCCAACCAGGGAAAACTTGGGCTGTGCAGGACCCGATCAGCAGCCGGAAACGCGATGACTGATCGCCGAAACCCCGCAAGAGTGGATACGGGTGCGCGCCGTTCTCCCTCAGAAATAATGCGGAGGCGACCAGCTAGCTGAGGGATGTGCGCTTTCGCTGCGTAAAAGACTTAAGAACCCGAGGAGATCGACAATGCGATTTGCACCGACATTAGTAGCTTTAGTCCTAATCGCCACGCCCGCGCTCGCGCAGCAGAGCGGGGGGATGCAGGGCATGGATCACAGCCAGATGGGCGGCATGAAGCACGACGACATGTCAAAGATGATGGCGGGCAACCCTTACGGCCAGGCCGAAATGGACATGCATCAGAAGATGATGGGCGCCAAGCAGGGCGATGCCGCCGAAATGTGGACCCGCAAGATGATCGAGCATCATCGCGGCGCTGTCGCTATGTCGCGCGTCGCGGTTCGCGACGCCAAGGACACGCAGACCCGCCAGATGGCGCAGATGACGATCACGAAGCAGGAAAAGGATATTGCGGAGCTACAGGCTTGGCTCAGCAAGCACGGTAAGAGCCCGCAGTAAGGAGCGCTTCCCCCGTCCTGTCGATCCCCCTATCCCCCACCGCAGGGCGGGGTTTCTCATTCGGAGCTGATCTATGAAGCACGGCCTTCGCGGCATCGCTGCCGCCTTGTTGATGACGAGTCCCGCTGTAGCATCGGCCGCGGCCGACATTGCCATGCACCGCGATCCTGGGTGCGGCTGTTGCGAGAAATGGGCGGCCCAGGTTCGCCAGCAGTTCGGCCGAAAGGTCAAGATCGTCGACGACGCCAACCGTGCCGCCTTCCAGCGTCGCGTGGGCGTGCCGGCGCAGCTCGCGTCCTGCCATACCGCGATCGTCGATGGTATGGCGTTCGAGGGGCACGTCCCGATTGGCGACATGAAGCGCGTGCTTGCGCGGCACCCGAACGGCGTGCGCGGACTGGCGGTCGCGGGAATGCCGATGGGATCCCCCGGTATGGAGGTCGCAGGAGTAAAGCCCCAGCCCTACGACGTGATCGCGTTCGGCCCGACCGGCCAGCGCGTCTATGCCCATCACGGCGCCTAGACATACTGTATGGTCCCGATGGCAAGATCTTGGACGACCGGCTCCCCGATGCGCCCGACCGTGTCTTCGTGCCCGATGTAACCAAATCGCTGACGTTGCGAAGAAGTATGGTCGATTGACAGGTTTCGAAGCGACCAGCAGAAAGTGCATGTGAAGCGCCTATTCCTTTTCCTGATGCTGATCGGCGTGATGGCCGGGCTTGCTGTGCAGCAGCCGGCCCAGGCGCTTGCCGCCCCGGCAGGTGCGATGGACATGTCAGCGATGGCAACGAGCGACATGGCGTCGATGCCGGATTGTATGTCGGCCATGGAGAAGGACGCAGCCCACAAGCCGTGCAAGTGCGGCTTGGCCGGCTGCATCGCCATGATGGCGTCGGGCGGATCGATGATGCTGTCCGACGCATCGATGGTTCTCCAGGCTGCGGCCCGCTCCGATCGTGATGAGCAAACCGGTATCTTCGCAGCCTTGCGGAGCCGTTCGACTGCCCCGGAACCAGAACCACCTTCGACCCTGATCTGATTTGAAGTCTGCGCGCGTGCCCGTCACGCGACCCGGCGCGCATGCGCCGGGTATGACGCGATGTGAACTCAAGGATCAGGACATGACGAAATGCGAACCCCCTTACGCCGCCGCGCGCCGCGCGCGCTGGTATGGCTCGCGCTCGCGTCGGTCAGTATGCCGGCGATTGCCGGACCGCTGACCTTCGACGCGGCGCTGCAAAAAGCCGCTGCCGACGCGCCGTCCATCAAGGCGAAGTCGCTCGGCGCCGATGCTATGCGTTCGGCGCGAAGCGCCGCAGGACAGTTGCCCGATCCGAAACTCGCGCTCGGGATCGACAGCTTTCCGATCTCGGGACCGCTCGCGTTCGAGCCACAGCGCGATAACTTTACCTGGGCACGCGTCGGTGTCTCGCAGGACATTCCCAATCTCGCCAAGCGTCGCGCGCAACGTGGTCGCGCCGAGGCGGACGTTGGCGTCGCCGACGCAGAAACCGGCGTGGAGGCGCGCATCGTCAAGGTCCAGACCGCGCTTGCATGGATCAGTCTCGCATATGCCGAGCGTCGACTTACGGCGCTCGA
>JAPKCG010000138.1 GCA_028823055.1 Sphingomonas bacterium | reverse complement strand
AAGGGGTTATCCACTTTGTTGAAGTTAGAAAATCAATAAAAGCTGAATTTAGAAATTCACATGAGCAATGAGAAAGAATGGATTTTCGTATTTGTTCATCGCTATAGTGAATATTGCTCATTTTAACATATCCTAGGTTATTGATTATTATCAATATATTTTGGGGCAGGGGCGTAATAAGGACCTAACCAGAAGCCGTCGACAAGACAACTTTCATACCAAGCACCGCACATTGTCATATTTGGTCCGGCGTACCCGGTTCCACCGCGCTGGATACAGCGAAAGTAATGATCGCCGCAGTATAACAAATGTTCCGACTTAGCTGCAGCTGGTGCACTAAATATCTGTAGCGACGCAAACGCGGCAACTGCGAGAGTTAGACGAGGTTTTTTCATCTGTGCATACCTCCATAAAACCCGATTGAAAATTACCTGAGCATTTCAGTAATTTGTAATTCGTCGTGAGTTTCAAATACTACGGGAATCACAGGGATGGACCGGAACCGCTCGACGGGACTCAGGAGAGGGCTGGTCTACACAAGAGACTGCATCGACAGGTAACGGCGAGGCTTTTTGTCGCACCGGCTGCATGGGTTTAGAGAAGCCTTAAACTTTCTCAATCAATCAACATTTTCGAGGCGGTGGTCAGGTGTCGCGATCCTGCTTCGGCCTCTGGATCGACATGCTAGCGACTTGCGGATTGTGTCTGCTTCCAATATCGAAAGCCCGGCGACGACCGCTGCTGCTGGGTGTAGCTCGAATCCAGCCGCAACCGTGAACCAACAGCTACTAGTGGCTGCGGGCTCAGCCCAATCTGCGAATCGGATTAGAATCGGGATCCGACATACGGATCGCCTTCCGACTGACAAACACAGATCCGAACCGCCTCGAGACAGGGTCAACGGAACCAAAGCGACGAGATAAGTTGATTTTGCGGATCAGTTAGCCTGATCCAACAGGTAGCTGGATGCCCCGTGAGGATTCGAACCTCAATTGACGGAGTCAGAGTCCGTAGTCTTACCTTTAGACGACGGGGCAACGAAGGCGCGCGTCTAGGCGGGGGGGCGGGGCGTGTCAACGGGGGATTGGTGCGCCGCTTGTCGTTGTCGCCGCACTGCGCTACGCTGGCGTCAAGCACCGAGTACGCCGACCAGGGCGTGCGACGGCAGAACAGAACAGAAAGAAACACGGCGATGGGGGATCATTCCGCCCGAAAGCCGTACCGGCAGGCCACGCCTGCTCGTCCGGCGCCGATCCGGCCCCATAAGGGCCGATGGTCCGATGCGCAGGCCTTTGCCGCGCTCGACCTCGGCACGAACAATTGCCGGCTATTGATCGCACGGCCCCAGGGCAATGGCTTTGCGGTGATCGATGCCTTTTCGCGGATAGTTCGGTTGGGCGAAGGGCTGGCGACGAGCGGCAGGCTATCCGATGCCGCGATCGAGCGGACGATCGCTGCGCTTCGCGTCTGTTCTGACAAGCTGAAACGCCGCAACGTCACGCTGGCGCGATCGGTGGCGACCGAGGCGTGCCGCCGCGCATCGAATGGCGAGGCGTTCATTGCGCGCGCGCTCGCCGAAACCGGCATTCACCTCGACATCATTACAGCCGAAGAGGAAGCGCGGCTCGCGGTGCTTGGCTGCCATGCGCTGATCGAGCCGGGAGACGACCCGGCGCTCGTCTTCGACATTGGCGGCGGATCGACCGAACTGGTGCTGATCGACACGGCATCGCCGATCCCGCGCGTGCTCGACTGGCATTCCGCCCCCTGGGGGGTCGTGTCGCTGACCGAACATGCTGGTATCGGCGCAGACCGTGACAAGCTGGCCGATATATATGCGCATATGCGCGCCACCGTTGCGGCGAGCATGGCACCCTTTGCCGCGCGACTGCCGCGATCGGTGCGCAGTCCGCGACTGCTCGGCACCAGCGGAACCGTGACGACGCTGGGGAGTGTCCATCTCCAACTCAGCAGCTATGACCGCTCGCTCGTCGACGGGCTCATCGTGCCGACGCACGCGATGCGGCAGATCAGCGAGCAGTTGTCGCGGATGACGCTCGCCGAACGATCGACGCTGCCGTGCATCGGGGCGGAGCGCGCTGACCTCGTCGTTGCGGGATGCGCGATATTGGAGACGATCATGGATTTGTGGCCCGCCGAACGGCTTGGCATCGCCGATCGCGGAATTCGCGAAGGTATCCTGAAACGTCTGATGGGTAGTCCGCGACCATGATTCTAACCTTGAGGATTGGTGCATGAGCCGTGGTGGATCGGGCGGGCGGACTCGCGTCAAGACCGCGAAGAAGCGCACCGCGCAATCGACGCGCTGGTTGGAACGGCAATTAAACGACCCCTATGTCAAACGGGCCAAGGCGGAGGGCTATCGCAGTCGCGCCGCGTATAAGCTGATCGAGCTCGATGAGCGGTTCGGTTTTCTGAAAGGCACGCGCCGCGTCGTCGATCTGGGCCTTGCGCCCGGCGGCTGGAGCCAGGTCGTGCGGCGCCAGGTGCCCAAGGCGGCGGTCGCGGGAATCGACCTGTTGCCTGTCGATCCGATCGATGGCGTCTCGATCATCGAGGGCGATTTCCTCGACGATGCCGCGCCCGGCCAGTTGATCGAGGCGCTGGGTGGCGCGCCCGATCTCGTCCTGTCGGATATGGCGGCGAATACGGTCGGCCATCCGCAGACCGACGCATTGCGCACGATGGCGCTCGTCGAAACCGCACTCGCCTTTGCGATCGATACGCTCGATCAGGGGGGCGATTTCGTCGCAAAGGTATTTGCTGGTGGTGCCGATTCGGAATTGGTGGCTGAAATGAAGCGCAATTTCACGACCGTCAAACACGCCAAACCGCCCGCGAGCCGCAAGGGGTCGGTCGAATGGTTCGTCGTCGCGCAGGGATTCAAGGGACGCGCGGCCACAGCGACCGACGAGCCAGGCGACAGCGACGAGCCGTGATGAACAAGTTGCGCCATGCAACTTTCCGCATCCTGGTGATGACTCGACCCGACGCGCCGCGCTAGACCATCCGCGAATGATCAGACCATTCCGCCAAGGTTGCGAGACGATTTACATGATGCTCACCGATCTGCTCGTTCCGACCTATGTTCAGATGCTCACGGCGTTGTCGTCCTGGCTGGCCAAGGCGAAGGAGCAGGAGCCCGAGGGCTCTGGGGATTCGGTCATGTCGGCGCGGTTGGCGACAGACATGTTTCCGCTTTCGACGCAAATCCGCTTTGCCTGTGTTCAGGCGCAGGAGGGCGTGTTTCGCTTGCGGGACGAGGCGTTTCCCCCGTCGATCGACGACCTGCTGAGTGAAGGGCGCGATGCGGGCGACCACCCCGGATCGATCGCCGAGGCGCGAGCGCGGATCGGCGAGACCATTGCGCTCATCGAAACGCTGGCCGGGGAGACCGAGGATGGCGATCCCGACCGGCCGATCGCCCATGCCCTGCCGATGGGGATGATCTTCGATCTGACTGCCGAGCAATATGCCCGGGATTGGGCGCTGCCCCAATTCTATTTTCACGTGATCACCGCTTATGCGATCCTGCGTCAGGCGGGGATCGATCTCGGCAAGCCGGATTATGTCGCACACATGTTCGCATATCTGCGTCCAGGGACGATGCGAACGTCGTAGGGGCCGACTTTGCAGGGGCCGACGTCGTGAAGGTCGAAATCGTGTCGCCCGCGCAATGCAAGAAGGGCCGCGGCATCGCTGCCACGGCCCTTTTCGAAGAGATTTCTATCCGGATCGATCAGCCGTCGTAATCGGCACCCAGATTCTGATTGCGCGGCGGCGCAGCGGCGGTAAGGCGCAGGGCCTCTGCCGATGCGGCGAGCGAGCCGATGTCGTCCGCCTCATCCTCATCGTCGATCTGAACCTTTTGCAGGCCCGATACGACCGATTCCTCAAGATGCTTGGGCTTGACCGTCTCTTCGGCGATTTCACGCAACGCGACCACGGGGTTTTTATCGCGATCGCGATCGATCGTCAGTTCCGCACCGCCCGAAATCTGCCGCGCGCGTTGCGCCGCGAACAGGACGAGATCGAAACGATTGGAAACCTTGTCGACGCAATCCTCGACTGTGACGCGCGCCATGGACGCTTTCCTTCGCAAATACCGATGAAATGAAGTCAAGGATACTATGGACAGCGCCGCCATGAGTCAAGGAAAACCCCTTGAAGCTCCCGAGAGCGACGTTCATCACGCTGTGATGGATCAGCCACCCGCACAGCCCCATTTCATCGTCGACGGCAATCGCCTGACGCTGCTCGACACCGGACCGCGTCGGCTTGATGCGCTGATCGCGTTGATCGAGGGCGCGCGGGAGACGCTGCGTATCCTTTATTACATCTTCGCCGACGATGACGCGGGACGGCGCGTGACCGAAGCATTGATCGCGGCGGCCGGGCGCGGCGTAAAGGTCGCGGTGATCGTCGACGGCTTTGGCAGCGACGATACCGATGTCTCGTTTTTCGACGGGTTGCGCGATGCGGGGGTCGACACTTGTCGCTTTTCCGCGCGCTTCGGGAGGAGCTATCTGCTCCGGAACCATCAAAAGCTCGCGCTCGCCGATGCCGGTCGAAATAGCGCGAAGGTCATCATTGGCGGGTTCAATGTCGAGGATGATTATTTCGGGACCCCCGCCGAACAGGCGTGGCGCGATCTCGGCCTGCTGGTTGAGGGATCCGCGGCGACGCGGATGGCGGATTATTTCGATGCGCTGCAACTGTGGGTGCAGCAGGAAAAGGGGAGGCTGCGTCACCTCAACCGTGCGCTGGCCGATTTCAGCGAAAATAGCGGGCCGTTGCGGTGGTTGATCGGCGGGCCGACCCGGCACCTGTCGCCCTGGGCGCGAACGGTGCGCGACGATATGCGCGACGCGACGAACATCGACCTGATCGCGGCCTATTTCGCGCCATCGCCGCGAATGCTCAAACGCCTGGACGAGCGCGGCAAAACCGATGCGCGCGTCCGGGTGGTCACGGCGGGAAAATCCGACAGCAACGCAACGATCGCGGCGGCGCGCTTCACCTATGCGGGACTGTTGCGCAAGGGCGTCGAGATATTCGAATTCACGCAGACCAAGCTCCACACCAAGCTCTATGTGGTCGACGACACCGTCCATATCGGCTCAGCCAATTTCGATATGCGAAGTCTGTTCATCAACCTCGAACTGATGCTGCGGATCGAAGACGCGGCATTCGCGCGGCATGTGCGCTGCTATGTCGAGGGCGAAATCGCCAAATCGCAGCCGATCACCAAACAATGGTACAAGGCGAACACCGGCATCATTCAACGGATCAAGCAATTCGCCGCTTACATCGTGATTGCCGTCGTCGACCCCGGTTTGTCGCGCGGATTGAATTTCGGGATCGACGACTGATCGCGAGACGCGGGCGTCAGTCCTTCCACGCCCAGTAAAGCTGCGCCGGCGGGACGTTCCACCATTCCATGTCGTGGTCAATCTCGGTGAAATTCGGGGTGAGGAAATCCTTCACCTTCGGACTGAACTGATAAACCAGAAACGCGCCGCCCGTCCGGATCACGCGATGCGTCGCATCGCCGATCTGTTGACCGACGCCGGGCGGCAGGGTCGAGAAGGGCAAGCCCGACAGCACGTAATCAGCCGATTCATGACCGTGATCCGCAACGATCCGTTCGACATCGGCTGCGGATCCATGCACCGCAACGAAGCGCGAATCGGTGATCGTATGATCTAGATAGCTGATAAAGTCGGGGTTGGTGTCGATCGCGATCAGCATCGCGTCGGGTGCCATCCGTTCGAGGATCGGGCGGCAGAAGGTGCCGACGCCCGGCCCGTATTCAACGAAGACCTTGCACGCGGCCCAGTCGACGGGCGCGAGCATCTTGCGGATCAGCTTGTCCGACGACGGGATGATCGATCCCACCATGACGGGGTGCTTCAGGAAACCCTGGAAGAACATACCCCATGGCGAAGGCACCCCGGCAGGGCGGCTTCGCGAACGCCGTGCGGCGGTGGTAGAGCTTGGCATCGGCATCCTTGTCGATCGTGATCCCGCACGACGGCGAGGCTTGTTCCCCCGTCGCACAAATGACAAACGCCTTTCAAGTGCATGGAGTTGCGTCGCGCGACGAACCGAAAAACGATCGCAGCAGATGGGGACATTGATGGACGACGACAGGTCAGGGTGCATTGCGGTCATTTTCATGTCGCATCGAACCGATGTCGATGACTCTGGCTATGCGGCCGCGGCGGCTGCGATGGACGCGCTGGCAGCACGACAGCCCGGCTATCGCGGCGTCGACAGCGTCCGCAACGGCGACGGCGTCGGTATCACAGTAAGCTATTGGGCCGACGATGACGCCGCCAGGGCCTGGCGCGATCACCCCGATCATGTCGCGATCCGCAATGAAGGCCGCGCGCGGTGGTATGACGCCTATTCCGTGACGGTTGCGCGGGTCGAGCGAGGCTATCGCTGGCGGCAGGCGGCATGACGATCACGGTGCCGACGCCCAGGGGTTTCGATCGCAAATTCGCGCTGATGTTCCTCGTCATGCTGACGATCGCGGCGGGGAATACCGCGCTGCAATCGGTGCTGCCCGCATTGGGGCGCTCGCTGGGCGTCGCGGATCGCGCGGTCGCGGCGGCGTTTTCGGTGTCCGCATTGCTCTGGGTTATTTCGGCGCCGTTCTGGGCGAATCGATCCGACCGACATGGGCGGCGGACGATGATCCTGCTCGGTGTGGGCGGATTTGCAGTGTCGCTGTCGCTTTGCGGCGTGTTTCTGCTTGCAGGGATCAATGGCTGGATCGGCGGGACCGCGGCGTTCGGTGCCTTCATATGCGGTCGCCTGATCTATGGCAGTTTCGGTTCGGCGGCACCGCCTGCGGTTCAGGCGCTCGTCGCGGGTGAGACGACGCGGGAGGAGCGGACGAAGGCGCTTACCTTGCTCGCCAGCGCGTTCGGTCTCGGCACGATCCTCGGCCCCGCGATCGCGCCCTATCTGTTTCTCGGGCATCTGTTCGGTATCGAGATCGGACTTGCCGGCCCCGCCTTCGTCTTTGCGATTTTCGGTCTTGGCGTATGGATCACGGTGCGCGCGATGCTACCCGATGATACGCCTGGGCGCGATTCCGACACGCCGCCCGAAACGCACGGCGCGAGCAGTGCCTATCCGTCGATCGGCGGCGCGCCATCGGGGGCGAGCGTTACCGCCGCGACACGGTCGCACAGCGAAAAGATCGGCTATTTCGATTCGCGCATTCGCGCCTGGATGATCGCGGGGCTGGTCATGGGCCACGCACAGGCGATGACGAGCCAGGCGATTGGTTTCCTCGTTATCGACCGGCTGAACCTGCCGCCCGTCGCCGCGCTTGAACCGACGGGTATCGTGCTGATTATGGGGGCGGGCGCATCGTTGCTCGCGCAATGGGGGATCATTCCGCTGCTCAACCTGTCGCCCCGCCAGCTCGTGTTGACGGGGCTCGTCTTCGCGGCGGTCGGATGTGCGCTGACGGGGCTTGCGACGTCGTTGTACGGAATCGCCACCGCCTATGGTCTCGCCAGCCTCGGTTTCGGCTTTACCCGGCCCGGCTTTACCGCGGGATCGAGCCTCGCGGTCGGTGCCAATGCGCAAGGATCGGTCGCGGGCAAGGTCACGAG
>JAPKCG010000615.1 GCA_028823055.1 Sphingomonas bacterium | reverse complement strand
GGCGAACTCCATTGCGTCGGCGCAACGACGCTCGATGAATATCGCAAATATGTCGAAAAGGACCCCGCGCTCCAACGACGGTTCCAGCCCGTCTTCGTCGGCGAACCGACGGTCGAGGACACGATCTCGATCCTGCGCGGATTGAAGGACCGGTACGAGCTGCACCACGGCGTCCGCATCACCGACGGCGCGCTTGTCGCCGCCGCGACGCTGTCGAACCGCTACATCACCGACCGCTTCCTCCCCGACAAGGCGATCGACCTGATGGATGAGGCCGCCAGCCGCATCCGCATGGAAGTCGAGAGCAAGCCCGAGGAGATCGAGACGCTCGATCGCCGCATCATCCAGCTCAAGATCGAACGCGAGGCACTGCGCCGCGAGACCGACGCCGCGAGCGTCGATCGCCTCGCAACGCTTGAAGGCGAGCTTGCCAATCTCGAACAGCAATCGACCGAGCTGACGACCCGCTGGCAAGGCGAAAAGGACAAGATCGGTGCCGAGGCGAAGCTCAAGGAACAGCTCGACGCCGCGCGGATCGAACTCGATCAGGCCCAGCGTGAGGGCAATCTCGCACGCGCGGGCGAGCTTAGCTACGGCACGATCCCGCAACTGATGAAACAGCTCGACGAGGCGGAGGGCCAGACCGAAAACGCGATGCTGCGCGAGGAAGTCACCGCCGACGACATTGCGGGCGTCGTCAGCCGCTGGACCGGCATTCCCGTCGACCGGATGCTGCAGGGCGAGCGGGACAAATTGCTCAAGATGGAGGAGCTGCTCGGCACCCGCGTGATCGGTCAGGCCGATGCGGTCAAATCGGTGTCGACTGCGGTCCGCCGCGCGCGCGCCGGGCTACAGGACCCCAACCGACCGCTCGGCTCGTTCCTGTTCCTCGGCCCGACCGGCGTTGGCAAGACCGAACTGACCAAGGCACTGGCGCAGTTCCTGTTCGACGACCCCAATGCGATGGTCCGCATCGACATGAGCGAATTCATGGAAAAGCACGCCGTCGCGCGGTTGATCGGCGCGCCGCCGGGCTATGTCGGCTATGAAGAAGGCGGCGTGTTGACCGAGGCGGTCCGCCGCCGCCCCTATCAGGTGGTGTTGTTCGACGAGGTTGAAAAGGCGCATGGCGACGTATTCAACGTGCTGCTTCAGGTGCTCGACGACGGGCGGCTGACCGATGGCCAGGGCCGCACGGTCGATTTCAGCAACACGATCATCATCCTGACGAGCAACCTTGGCAGCCAGTATCTCGCCAACATGCCCGACGGCGACGATGTCGCGAGCGTCGAGCCGCAGGTGATGGAGATCGTCCGCGCGCATTTCCGCCCGGAATTCCTGAACCGGCTCGACGATATCATCCTGTTCCACCGGCTGGGGATGGAGCACATGGCCCCGATCGTCGACATCCAGGTCGCGCGCGTCCAGAAACTGCTCGCCGATCGCAAGGTGACGCTCGACCTGACCGACGCCGCGCGCGCCTGGCTCGGCCGCGTCGGCTACGACCCCGTCTACGGCGCCAGCCCCTTGCGCCGCGCGGTCCAGCGCCACCTCCAGGACCCCCTCGCCGACCTGATCCTGCGCGGCGAGGTCAAGGACGGCAGTACC
>JAPKCG010000137.1 GCA_028823055.1 Sphingomonas bacterium | reverse complement strand
TGCTGCGCGCGGCGGAGCCCGATCTGTCGGCGCTGTCGGACATGACCGGTGGTGCCGCGCCGATCGGCCCGGCGGAACGCGCGGATCGGCTGCGTCGGGCTCAGGCGTTGATGAAGGCGAACGGGATCGGCGCGATCCTGGTCGAATCGGGATCGAGCCTGATCTATTTCACCGGCGTCCGTTGGAGCCGCAGCGAACGGCTGACCGCGGCGGTGATCCCGGTCGAGGGGGTGCCGTGCATCGTCACCCCGTTTTTCGAGGAACCATCGATCCGCGAATCGCTCGGCGTGCCCGCCGAGGTGCGCGTGTGGCAAGAGGATGAAAGCCCCTTCGCGGTGATCGCGGGGTTCCTCAAGGACCGGAAACTGTCGGGGCAGCCCGTCGGGATCGAGGAAACCGTCCGCTATTTCGCGGTCGAGGGCGTCACCCGCGCGTTGCCCGGCACGCCCATCGTCAGCGCCAATCCCGTCGTGCGCGGATGCCGGATGATCAAGACATCCGCCGAGATCGCGTTGATGCAGACCGCGACCGACGTGACGATCGCGGCCTATCGCTGGGTCTATCCCCGCGTCGAGGTAGGCATGACGGGGGGTGAGATCGGCGCGTTGATGAACGCGGCGACCCGAAAGCTGGGCGGCGATCCCGAATTTTCGATGGCGCTGATCGGTCCTGCCGCCGCCTTGCCACATGGCAGCCGCGAGGTGCACCGCGTCGCGACGGGCGAGGTCGTGCTGATGGATTGCGGCTGCACGGTCGAAGGCTATCAGTCCGACGTGTCGCGTACCTTCGTCCACGGCGCCGCGACGCGCGCGCAGCGGTTGGTGTGGGATCAGGTCGCCAAGGGACAACAGGTCGCCTTCGCCGCCGCGAAAATCGGCGCACCCGCGGGCAGCATCGACGATGCGGTGCGGCGGTATTACGACGCGCTCGGCTATGGCCCGCGTTACCGGCTGCCCGGTCTGTCGCACCGGACGGGGCATGGCATCGGCATGGACGGGCATGAGCCGGTCAACTTCGTGCATGGCGAAACGACGCCGATCGCGGCGGGCATGTGTTTCTCCGACGAGCCGGGGCTTTATCTGCCGGGCAAGTTCGGTGTGCGGCTGGAGGATTGCCTGCATATGACGCCAGGCGGCGCGCGCTGGTTCAGCACGCCGCCAACCTCTCTCGACCAGCCGATGGGATGACATCGGCCCCGATTCCCGTCCTGATCAATCGATCTGGCGGCACGGCGGCGTCGATGCGTATGCGACTCGGTCCTGCGATCGAGGCGGCGTTCGCGGCGGCGGGGGTACAGATCGACCTGCACCTCATCGACGGGCGCGCGGTGCGCGATGCGGTGTCGCGCGCGCTCGGCGCGCCGGTCATCGTCATCGGTGGGGGGGACGGCACGCTCGGCAGCGCGGCGGATATCGTGGCGGGCAGCGGGAGCGCGCTCGGCATCGTCCCGTTGGGCACGCGCAATCATCTGGCGCGCGAACTCGGCATTCCGCCCGACCTGCCCGGCGCGGCGGCGGTGATCGCGGCGGGCGCGACGCGCCGGATCGATGTCGCGCGTGCGAATGGGCGGGGGTTCATCAACAATGCCTCGATCGGTTTCTATCCCTCGCTCGTCCGGTTTCGCGATGCGCAGACGCATCGGCACGGCCTGCCCAAATGGCTGGCTGCGATCCCCGCCAGCTATGCCGCGATCCGGCGATTGCGGCATCACCGTTTGCGTATCTCCGGGCCGGGGATGAGCGGGGATATCGTGACTCCGATGCTGTTCGTCGGCAACAACCGCTATTCGCTCGCGGCGGGGCGACTGGGGCGGCGCGATGCGCTCGACGACGGGACATTGTCGGTGTTCGCGGTCGGGTGGCACCGGCGGCGGGCGCTGATCGGCTTTGCGTTGCGGACGCTGATCGGGCGCGGCGATCGTGCCGATGATTTCGCGGCGATCGGCGATTGCCGGTCGCTCCGCGTCGATGGCCGGTCGCATGGCGTTTCGATCGCGCTGGATGGCGAGGTCATGACGATGGCGTTGCCGATCGTGTTCGCGATCGATCCATGCGCGCTCGCCGTGGTCGTGCCGTTTGCCGAGCACGCTTGAGCGACGTCGCGCAACCGCCTAAGTCGCGTTCCATGATCTCCACGAACGACATCCGCCGCAGCTTCCTCGACTATTTCGGCAAGGCGGGGCACCACATCGTGCCATCCGCGCCGCTGGTCCCGCAGAACGACCCGACCCTGATGTTCATCAATGCCGGGATGGTGCCGTTCAAGAACGTCTTCACCGGGCTTGAATCGCGTCCCTATGTCACCGCGACGAGCAGCCAGAAATGCGTCCGTGCGGGCGGCAAGCACAATGATCTCGACAATGTCGGCTATACCGCGCGGCACCATACGTTCTTCGAAATGCTCGGCAATTTCTCGTTCGGCGATTATTTCAAGGAACAGGCGATCGATCACGCCTGGACGTTGCTGACGACGATCTGGGGGATCGATCCCGACCGGCTGACCGCGACCGTCTATCATACCGACGATGAGGCCTATTCGCTGTGGCAGCGGTTGCTCCCCGACGAGCGTATCATCCGCATCGCGACCAAGGATAATTTCTGGGCGATGGGTGACAGCGGCCCGTGCGGGCCGTGTTCGGAGATTTTCTACGATCATGGCGACCATATTTTCGGGGGGCCACCGGGATCGCCCGAAGAGGATGGCGACCGCTTCGTCGAAATCTGGAACCTCGTCTTCATGCAATATGAGCAGGACGCGAACGAGATTACGGGCGACCTGCCCAAAAAATCGATCGACACCGGCATGGGGCTCGAACGGATCGCGGCGGTGCTGCAGGGCGTCCACGACAATTACGACACCGATACCTTCAAAGCACTGATCGGTGCATCGACCGCGCTGACGGGCACGAGTGCGGAGGGCGAGTTCAAGGCGAGCCACCGCGTCATCGCCGACCATTTGCGCTCGGCGGGGTTTCTGGTTGCCGATGGCGTGCTGCCTGCCAATGAGGGGCGTGGCTATGTGCTGCGGCGGATCATGCGGCGCGCGATGCGCCACGCGCATCTGATCGGCGCGAAGGAGCCGTTGATGCACCGGCTGGTGCCCGCGCTGGTCGCCGAAATGGGCGCGGCCTATCCCGATCTCGTCCGAGCGCAGCCGATGATCGAGGCGACATTGCTGCAGGAGGAAACACGCTTCCGCCAGACGCTCGACAAGGGGCTGAAGCTGCTCGACGAGGCGACCGCGGGGATGACGAAGGGCGATACGCTGGCGGGGGAGACCGCATTCAAACTCTACGACACGTTCGGCTTTCCCTATGACCTGACCGAGGATGCGTTGCGCGCGCAGGGGCTGGACGTCGATCGCACGGGCTTCGACGCGGCGATGGCCGAACAGTCGCGCGCCGGGCGCGGGGCGTGGTAGGGGTCGGGGGCCAAGGCGTCGGACGATCTGTGGTTCGACATCGCCGAGGAAAGCGGCTCGACCGAATTTCTTGGCTACACCGCCGACACGGGCGAGGGCGAGGTCGTCGCGCTGATCAAGGATGGCGCGCGGGTCGAGCGCGCCGGTGCGGGCGACACGGTCGACATCGTCGTCAACCAGACGCCTTTCTATGGCGAGAGCGGCGGGCAGGTCGGCGATGCCGGGACGATCACGAGCGATGATGGGTTGCGCGCGACCGTCACCGACACCTCGAAGCAACTGGGCCGCGTGTTCGTCCATCATGCCACGGTCGATGCAGGCGGCATCGCGGTCGGCGATGCGGTCAAGCTGTCGATCGACGTCGCGCGGCGCGCGCGCATCCGGGCGAACCATTCGGCGACGCATCTGCTGCACGAGGCGTTGCGCGTCCGGCTCGGCAAGCATGTCGCGCAGAAGGGCTCGCTCGTCGCGCCTGAGCGGCTGCGCTTCGACGTGTCGCACTCGGTCGCGATGACGCCGGATGAGCTGGCCGAGGCGGAGATCGCGGTCAACGCGCAGATCCGTCGTAATGGCCGTGTCGATACGCGCATCATGACGCCCGACGAAGCGATCGAGATGGGCGCGATGGCGCTGTTCGGCGAGAAATATGGCGACGAGGTCCGCGTCGTGTCGATGGGAGCCGAAGAAAGTGGCGAGACCTATTCGATCGAATTATGCGGTGGCACGCATGTCGGCGCGCTCGGCGATATCGGGCTGTTCACCATCGTCGGCGAGAGTGCGGTGTCGAGCGGGGTTCGCCGCGTCGAGGCACTGACGGGGGAGGCGGCACGCGCCTATCTGACCGGGCGCGATGCCGTATTGCGCGACGCGGCGGCGACGCTGAAGACCAATCCCGACGATGTGCCCGCGCGCGTCGCGGCGTTGATCGACGATCGCAAACGGCTCGAACGCGAACTCGCCGAGGCGAAGAAGGCGCTTGCGCTCGGCGGTGCCGCGGGCGGCGAAGCTGCCGGACCCGAACAGATTGGCGGCGTCAATTTCATCGGGCAGGTGCTCGACGGGTTCGATGCCAAGGGACTGCGCGGCGCGGTCGATGATGCAAAACAGCGGATGGGATCGGGCATCGCGGCGATCCTTGCGGTCAATGATGGCCGCGCCTCGATCGCGGTCGGCGTGACGGAGGATCTGGTGGCGACGCGCAATGCGGTCGATTTGCTCCGCATCGCGGTCGAGATACTCGGCGGCAAGGGCGGCGGTGGTCGGCCAGACATGGCGCAGGGCGGTGGCCCCGATGGCGACAAGGCCGACGATGCGCTTGCCGCGATTCGCGGGGCGCTGACGGGCTGACGTCTCGCGGCAACGTCACCGGCCCGTTTCCTGATGTGCGCCGGGGAACGATCTGACCGCTGACCGCCCAACAAAAAAGCCCCCGTCCGCAAGGACGAGGGCCGTCTGATAATCGCGCTGGCGTCGCTTATTGCGGCGTCGCTTCCGGTTCCGCCGTGGCCGCCGGTTCGGCACTGCCATTACCGGCCATCGCGGCGTCGAGCTGCTCCGCGGTCATGCCGATGATAAGCTGTCCCGTCGCATTGGTGGTAAAGCCCGTCGCTGGCAGCTTCGCTTCGCCCTTGCTCGTCGTCAGCGTCACCATGTCGTCACCGGTCGCCTTGATCGTGCCGATCGGCGCGCCGTTGAGCCCTGCAACCGGGGTGCCCGGCGTCAGCCGCGCCATCACCGCTGCCTTCGCGGCGGCGGCCTGTTGCGCCTGCGCGTCGACCAGTGCCTGTTTGGTCATCGCCATTTCCAGCCCCTTGTCGGTGCCGCCGACCGAGGTGGGGGGCACCGCGATCTTCGTACCGTCGACGTCGAGGACGATCGCCTGGGGCGTGATGCTCGCAATCGTACCGATCGGGGTTCCTGCCGAATCGAGCACCGTCGCGCCGACGGTCGGTGTCGGCAAAGCGGCGGGCGCTGGCATCGGCGTGCGGGTTTGCGCCGACGCTGCCACGGGAAGGAGTGACACACAGGCGCCAGCGATCAATAGGTTACGAATCGTCATGCTTCTTATTCTCCTGAATGTATCGCCGAATAAACGTTGAGCAACCGCAACGGGTTCCCCGTCGGCCTGTCATCCGGCGACGGGAAGTCTCGGTCTGCCGTCGGAATCGCGCTCTAGCGGACCGTAGGCGATCACGGTTTCAAGCGGCAAGGGCGCGTAAAGGTGCGGGAACAGGTCGCCGCCGCGTGCTGCCTCCCATTTCAGCGCGTCGCCGAACGAACCAAGGTCGACCGCCGCGATCTGCAGCGCGCTTTGCCCCGCATAATGTTTGTCGAGCGTGCCGGTGAGCTGCACCTCGGTCGACAGATGGATATAGCCATCGGCCAGGTCGGCGGGGGAGCCCGCAAAACGCCCCTCCCGCTCCAGTTCGGTCAGCTGATCCCCGGTCAGGATCTTATACGCGATCAGCGGCGTGCTCATTCGCCATTCTCCGGTCCTTCCGCCGCGTCCTCGCCGATCGTCGCACCGGTATCGGGTGCGATCGTCTGCGTGTCGTCGGCGAGAACGGTTTCGGCGTCTTCCTCGGTTTCCTCGATCCGCGCGGCGGACACGACATGTTCGCCCTTCGCGACATCGAACAGCTTCACGCCCGCCGAATTGCGGCTGATGACGCGCAGGCTGGCCAGCGTCGTGCGGATCAGTTTCGCCTGATCGGTGACGAGCATCAACTGATGCCCCTTCGATGCGGGGAAACTCGCGACGACGGGGCCGTTGCGTGCGATATTGTCGATATTGGTGATGCCCTGACCCCCGCGATTGGTGCGGCGATAGTCATAGGCGCTCGACAATTTGCCATAGCCGTTGGCGCAGACGGTCAGGATGAACTGTTCGCGATCGACCATCGTGTCGAACAATTCCTGATCCGCCGGCGACCCGTCCTTTTCACCCTTCCACGGGGCGTAACGGAGATAATCCTCGCGCTGTTCGGGGGTCGCGTTGACGCGGTGGAGCACCGATGCCGACATCACCTCATCGCCTTCCTTCAGCGAAATACCACGCACGCCCGTCGAATTGCGGCTCTGGAATTCACGAACATCCTCGGCGGCGAAGCGGATCGCCTTGCCCAGCCGCGTCGCGAGCAGCACATCGTCGGCGGCATCGAGCAGAGCGACGCCGATCAGCCGGTCGTCCTCGTCCGCGCCCTCGAACTTCATCGCGATCTTGCCGTTGCTGGGTACGTTGGTGAACGCATCCATCGAATTGCGGCGCACGCTGCCCTTCGCGGTGGCGAACATGACGTGGAGCGCGCCCCATTCGCCCTCGTCTTCGGGCAAGGGCAGCACCGTCGAAATCGTCTCGTTCGGCCCCAGCGGCAACAGATTGACCATCGGGCGACCGCGTGTGGTCGGGCCGCCTTCGGGCAGCTTCCACACCTTCATCCGATAGACCTTGCCGAGCGTCGAGAAGAACAGCACGGGCGTATGGGTCGACGTCACGAAGAGTTCGGTGACGATATCCTCTTCCTTGGTCGCCATCCCCGACCGGCCCTTGCCGCCGCGCGCCTGCGCCCGGAACGTGTCGAGCGGGGTGCGTTTGATATAGCCCTGCATCGTCACGGTGACGACCATGTCCTCCCGCTCGATCAGGTCTTCATCGTCGATTCCCGCCGCGAAATCCGCGATCTCGGTGCGGCGCGGCGTCGCGAAGATCGAACGGACGTCGATCAGCTCTTCACGCATCACTTCGTACAGACGCGCGCGGTTGCCGAGAATTTCGAGCAATTCGGCGATCGTCGTCGCCAGGCCCTGAAGCTCATCGCCGATTTCGTCACGACCCAGCGCGGTCAGGCGATGGAGACGCAGGTCTAGGATAGCGCGGACCTGAATGTCGGACAGGCGATAACCGTCGCCCGCCTGTTCGCCCTCGACCGCCTCGACCAGCTTCAGATAGGGCGCGATCTGATCGATCGGCCATTCGCGTGCGGACAATTTCGCGCGCGCGTCGGCGGGGCTCGCCGATCCGCGGATCATCTTGACGACTTCGTCGAGGTTGGTGACCGCGATGACGAGGCCGAGCAAGATGTGCGCCCGGTCGCGCGCCTTCGCCAGCTCGAATTTCGACCGGCGCGTGATGACCTGTTCGCGGAACTGGACGAATGCCTGGATGATGTCGCGCAGGTTGAGCAATTCGGGCCGACCGCCGCGGATCGCGAGCATGTTCGCCGCGAACGACCCTTGCGCCGGCGTATG
>JAPKCG010000136.1 GCA_028823055.1 Sphingomonas bacterium | reverse complement strand
GCTGACAATCGTCCCTGCACGACCGGCATCGATGTGCCACCAGTGCGCAAAGATGGCTGTCGACAACAAACGCCACTCGTTCCAGTGATCCTGATCGGCGGGCCCAGGCACGGTCCGTCGACAGCCCGGGCCGATCTGGAGTTGCGTCCCGTTCAACAGGACCTGATTGCAGCGTCCAGTGCGCCCACCAGTCGCTGAAGATCCGCCTTCGTGAATTTGGCCCCTCGAATGATCATTCGCGCGTAGAGAGGACCGAAGAGAAAGTCGAGTGCGAGATCCTTGTCGATGTCCGGGCGAAGCTCTTTAGTATCTGTCTTCCAGCTTCGCCCGACCATGGATCATCGCTGACTCCGAGCCGTGGCGGCGGTGTGAACATCAGCCGGTACAGCGTGGGGTTTTCCAACTTAGAGCAAAAAAAGGGACCTATATATTTAGCTAGCCACGAGTGGCTATGAAAGGGCCCGCGCTCGGAACTCCTCATCTACCTCTGCCGTCATTTCGGCGATCTGGGCCTTCATGGCGGCAACCTTGGCGTCGTGGGCTTCCATCATCTCAATGAGCGCTCGCTGTTCGGTAATATCCGGAAGGGGGATTTTTGCCTTCTCAAGGCGCCCCTTGCTTGAGGTCTGCCCTTTGGCTGCTTTGCGGGCACCGGGCACCGGAATGCGAGGGAGCACGTAATAGAGGAACTTTGGGAGCACCCGATCATCCTTGGGAATGATCGCAGCGATTGCTTCGTTAGTGTACATGGGCCGCCCGGTAATCGCCACTTTACCTAGTGAGAGCTTGAAGCTGAACAGTACGGTGCCTGCGGGAACCGGCTTTACAGAGGAGTTCGCAACGCCAGCGTCCGTCAGCCGCTCCTCTGTCTCGTGCAGTTCCATCTCCTCACATGCGGTAAGGTCCGCGATTTTCGCAAACAGATGCTCGCCCCCGTAGTACTCCCGCTTTTTCGTGTTGGGCGTGCCGCCGATTACAATGTTGCACACTCCTTTTTTGCCACCCAGTTGGACCCATTCCGGGTTGGCGTATTGATCACGGAACTCATCAATCGTCAGCTTGTGGCCATGCTTGCGGATAGTTGCGATATCGACAGAGAATGAGCGATCGGAATGGCCTCGCTCCGACCAAAGCTGCCGTAAGAGCGGGAGGTCGTTCTCTGGTATCGGACGCCGTCCAAGCTTCCTGGTGCTCTTCTCGAAGCCATCATTGATGACATCAAAAAACCACACCGACTTAGTTGGCTTGCCTTTTTTGAAGATCAGCAAGCTGGTGGGCTGCCCGGTATACGGGCGGAAAACATACTCATGAAGGCTGACGACCGCTTCCAGCTCGCAGGTCTCAAGCAAGCTTTTCCGAACTCGCACATAAGGGGAGGCTTCATCAAACAGCACACCCTCAGGCACAACCACGCCGGCCCGCCCACCTTCCTTCAGTGCGTTGATGATGTGCTGGAGAAATACAGGGTTGGCGTTGTCAGTTTCATAGCCGTATAAGCCGGAATAATCCGTCTCTTGTGAGAACGGAAAGTTGGCCAGAACTACGTCGTATTCTTCTTTGACGGGCTTGGACAAGCTGTCCATCTGTTCGATGTTGTTGTGTCCATCGCCTATGATTATCATGTTCATCTTTGCCACTTTGGCTGTGGCGGTAAGCTCCCGACCGAAGATCGTATCTTCCCTCAAAAAGCGAAGATTCTCAGGCGTGTTTTTCACCTTCCCCTTCACGTGCCGAAAAGCTTGGATAAGGAAACCACCGGTCCCGCAGGTGGGATCGTAAATGGTCTCCTCAAAAAGAGGATCAACTAGATCAACGGCAAGCTTCACGATATGGCGAGGGGTGAAATACTCTCCGAGGTCGTTACCCACAGACACGGAGTTGCGGAGGAAGTACTCGAAAGCATCCCCTTTGATGTCAGAATCGGTGTTTAGTAACGCGAGCTTAGACAGTCGCTTTACGATTAGTCCAAGGGTTTTGGGGCTCTTGATCGCTAAGGTTTTCTGGAAGACGTCGCTGCTGTGATTGTAATTCTTAACTAGCCGGGGCAAAACAGTATCATTGATGTAGTCTAGCATTTCCTGATCGGGCTTGTCCTTGAAAGCGTCCCAGCAATAGCGTTCTTCGAGTATCCGCGGTTCTCCGTTGGCCTCCCGATCTGCCTCGATCTCGCTGATGAGCTTGAGGAACAAGAGGTTGGAGAACTCCGTGAAGCGCTCCAGTCCTTCCCGCAGGCCTTCCTTGCGAAGCAAGTCGTTTGCCGCGCCGAAGGCGCTGATAAGCTCCTGCTTCGTGTGCCGGATGACCGCTGGAGTGACTAGGGCGGCCCCTTGATCGAGGAAGCGCAGCACGTCGCGTTCCGACAAGAGTGACGTTACGTCCTCACCGTCGATCGTTAGCCGACGCCCGTCGCGAAGGTCATGGGCCTCAACGAACGAGCCATCTGCGACAAAGACAATGCTGATGCCCAGTGGCTTAGCGTAGAGGTCGATCGCCTGCTTGAGCGCTTCGGCAAGGTTTTGGCCGGGGCGTTTCGCTTCAATGACTGCTATCGGATCGTCCGTGCCGCGTTCATAGAGCACGTAGTCCGGTTGAGCGCCCTTGAGCGCTGCCTTCTGCGTTTTCGTTTTCGCTGGGCGCACGTTGCATAGCCCCAAGCGGTCAAGTCCGTCTTGCTAGCGGCTGTCTTCGATGGCCTTGGGTTCATACATGGCCGCAAGCTGTCGTGCATCACCTACGCCTCCGGGCAAGAGGCTCGCCTTTTTGAGAATGTAGGCGGGGTATTTCGTGGGCAGGTAAGTGGTGTGGAACCAGTGTCGAAACTCCGCTAAAGCGTGATCGGGATATGCATTTGCCCGTTGCGGATTGCTGGCACTTTGCGGGTATTCTGACGGATAGTAGTGCAGATACTCGATCCGGTCGCCGTACTTGGCGGCAAGGTCGTTCGCTGTCCAGTAGCGCCCCCAAGTGCCACCAACGCTGCCGTCCGGGATGGTGTACTGATTGACCGGGAGCCCAGCATTGATGAGGTCCACTACCAGGCCGGTGCTTTCCTTGAAAATGCTGAAATATCCTACCGGAACGCTGTCTTTCAGTAACGAGACGCGAGCGTTGAAGAGCTTCCAAGGATCTTCGGGAACATAACCCAGAGCATCGTAGATGAACTTTTGCAGGCCGTAGCGTGCGAGGTTCCGAAAGTTCCTCAGCGCGGTCTCGTTGGTGCGCTGAGCCTCAAAGGCGAAGTATTCCACCATAGCCATGCAGACTACGTCTGGGTAGGCGTAGTGTGGCGAACCGTCCTTATTGATCTCGATATATAGGCGCGGCTCGTCAAACCCGCTCTTAGACAGAGCATCGCGAAAGAACTGCATTCGCCCCCGCCAGACGCCCGTCGCCTGCGCTTCCTGCCATTCTTCTGTAAGTTCCTGAATGCTCCGACGAGCAGCGCCGGTCATCTCCGCAAGGCCGCGCTGCGTTAGATAGGGGATGCCGTTTTCCAGCACGCCCATCTCGATGCCGCCGACGACCCTCTCCACCTCAATGCCGAGGTCCAGAGGTAGCTGTTTTGGGGTGGCTGGAGTTTGACCCGGGATCGTTGCTAAAGCACTGCTTTTGCTGGACAAATGGGTGGCTGGAGTTACCATGGCTTTCGCGACTGTGTCAAAGTCGGCATCAATCGGCTCGATTGTCTTTTTGTCATCAGGCATGGATGAGGCCCTTGTAGGTGAGGCGCTTGCCAACCATCCGGCCGATGGTCGCTTCGATGAAGCCCATAGTGCCAGCTTGCCTCGTGTTGTGCCGGAACGAGAACTCATTGATGTAGCGGTGAAGGTGTTTGGCGCTCATGTAGTGGAAGATGCCGTAGTGCCCACGCTTAAGCAGCGCCCAAAAGCTTTCGATCCCGTTGGTGTGGGCCATCTCGCGGACATACTCACCAACGGAGTGATTGACGCTGATATGCTCGTAGCCATGGGCGGCGATGCCGACATATCCAGCGTGCTGGTCGGTGACTACCACAGCGCCTTCCGGCGCGTTCTGACGGATGAACCCCTGTAGAGTGCCGACCTTAGTGTTCGGGATGATCTGGGCACGGACAACGCCGGTATCGCCGCGCATCCCGATAACGGCGATCTTGCCCACCGTACCGCGACCCGCCCGCAGCTTCTTGCTGGCGTGCTTGTTCATCTCCTTGCCGCCAAAATAGGTTTCATCGACTTGGACCTGCGAGCCCATGTTGTCACCATCGGACTTTGCCAGCCAAGTCTCACGAATACGCTGGGCAAGGAACCATGCCGACTTCTGCGTGATGCCCAACTCGCGGGCCATCTGCGTTGACGGGATGCCCTTGCGGGCAGTGGTCATCATGTAGATCGCCATTAACCACTTGTGCAGCGGCAGACGGCTCTCGGCTAGAACGGTGCCGGTGCGCACGCTGAAATGCTGCCGGCAGTCGCGGCAGCGGTACGGCATCGGCTTGTGGTTCTTGACCTCGGCAACCGAAACGCTGCCGCAGTGCGGGCAGGACACTTCGCCTGCCCAGCGGTTACGCTCAAAATACTGCCTCGCAGCTTCCTCATTCGGGAAGCGCTGGAAGAACTGATAGAGGCTGACGGTTTCAGGCTTGTCGGTCATGAAACCTAGCTAGCCACATCAGCCGGTGACGTCAACCGGATTGTGGCTAGCTAAGTATATAGGTCCCCAAAAAAAGGGGACGGCGCCGAAGCGCCGCCCCCGGGCATCAGTCGAGCGTATCTTCGAAGAAAATCGTGTCGACGATCGCGTTGTCTTGTTCGGGCGTCAGGTCGAATTCGTCGACGACGGCGAACGTCTCGTTCGAGCCGGCGACGATGTGCATGTCGCTTTCCCAGGCGACGGCTTCGGCTTCCGCATGAGCAACCGCGCGATCGTATGATTTGAAGACTGACATAGGTTACCTCCGTTGTGTCGGGATCGACAGCTCGGAGGGGCGCGCGCGAAACGCGGGTCAGGGACGCCGGCGTGCCGGCGCCGCGAAGCGGGCCGCAGGATCCTTGACGCATAGCGGGGTGCGCGTGGCACGATGGGACTTGTGGGTCCATGACGTTGCCGGCCAGCTTGTTGCCCGCAGCGTTCACCTTGTCGGTTGCTTCACCCATGATCGAACTCGTTTGAGCGATATGTTGATGGGTGAAAACCAGTACCCACCAGCCACGGTTCCGTAATGGCTGGCGTACCGCTGTTCTCCCGGATACTCCTTTCGAGCCCGATCACCGGGCAGGAGATTAGAGATGCGCACAATCGTCGCCGCTACTGCCGCGCTTTCACTTCTCGCTGGTGTCCCGGCACTTGCCGCCCCCTGCAAGGATGCCAAGGGCCGCTTCGTCAAATGTCCCGAGAAGCCCGCCAAGCCCACGCGCTGCAAGGATGCCAAAGGCAAGTTCGCCAAGTGCGGCACGCCCGGCAGCAAACCCGCCTGACCACCATGCCGGACCGGGTGCCCCCGGTCCGATCCTTCGCATCCGGGAGAGAACGCCTGACCAGCTCCGTCTACAAGGTCGACAAGTTCGCCGTCCCTGCCGCCAGCATCGACGCCTTCGTCGCGAAGCTTACCGAGACGCATGCCTTTCTCGACGATATGGAGGGCTGCATCCAGAACCTCATCCTCACGCAGGAAAGCGGCCCGGGCGGCTATAACATCGTGACCATCGTCGAGTGGCGCGACCAGGCCTGTCTCGACCGTGCCAGATCGCTCGCGGCCGAACGGTACCGCGAAAGCGGCTTCGAGCCGGCGACCATGATCGATGCGCTCGGCATCCGGGCGGACCTCGGCAACTATCGCGTCGTCGAGCATTGAACGGCCCTCGGCCGCCGGCGAGGAGACCGGGACGCCTCTTCGCCCGGTAGAGGAGGGGGAGGGATAGCTGTCAGATCCATGAGGGAGATGACAGATGACCCGGTTCAAGCCCAGCCCCCGACCCGACACGACCCCTTGGGACACGCCCGATCGCGCCGACCAGGTGCTGCCCGGCATCTGGCGCGTGTGGACGCCCAGCCATGGCGGCTATGTCCTGTCGGACGAACGCCAGTCCGCGATGCCCGACGCGCTGCGCCGCGACGATCCGTTTTATGAGGAAGACGTCGATTACGCGCTGGTACTCTACGCCTTCGGCAGCGAGTTTCGCCGCTTACCCATCCCCGGCATCGCGCTGCAGGTCGAGAACGCGCGCCGGTCGGTGCGCTGCTGGCATCCCGACCGCTGGACCGCGCTGACCGGCGAGGACGTGCCGGTCCACGACAGCCACGTCGTTCGCCGCCGCGCCGCCTATCAGGCGATCATCGGCCAGTATGAGAGTGTCTCGGCGTCGGGTTCCTGGGCGGACTGGGTGCCCGAGGGCAAGGTCGGCTGCGTCTTCCGCCGCGTTGTCAGCGTCGATGCGCTCGGCTTCGCGCGCCACGAGGGCGCGCCGATCCACGGTCTCGTCGACAAGGACCGTTACGAACGCCGCCAGATGCCCGAGACGTTCGAGAGCCTGGACGCGGTCCGCGTCGAGAGCACCGCACCGATCTCCAAGCAGGTCGACGCGAGCGCGCTCGCGCACCTCCTCCCCAGCGCCTGAAAGGACCGCCACGATGAGCGTCTATCTCTATCTGTTCCACGGCCGCGCCACGCCCGACGAGGACGTCGAAGACTGGGGCTGCGAAGGCCCCGCGATCGGACCGCTCGACTATATCCACACCACCTATGGCAGCGAGGTGAAGATCCGCGGCGCGAAGGCGGTCCTGGAAAAGTTCTTCCCGAATTCGGAAATCCATTTCCACGAGGGCTATGGCGAACACGCCATCCAGCTCGCCGGCGACTGTCTTCCGCACGACGGCAAATTCTACGGTGACTGGTCGATCTGCACCGAGGATCGCCTCCGTTTGCCCGCCGCCTCGCGGATCAAGCCGGTGTGCGACGAGTGCGGCAGCGACAACGTCACCAAGGACGCCGTCGCGGTGTGGGATGAGGCCGAACAGGCCTGGGTGCTGCTCAGCACCTACGATTCCACCACCTGCCAGACCTGCGAGCGCGAGAGCGACGACATGCTCGAATGGCGGACGCTCGACGGTGCGCCCGCTCCCGATCCCGACGCTCCCGCCGTCCCTACCAACGACCCGGCGCCGCCCGATGCCGATGCCGCCTGACCCGGAGGACCGCGCCATGACCTGTGTTACCCCGATCCGCGCGCCCGAGGCCGCGGACAATCGCGTACCGCTGGGCCATCATTCGACCGGCACGCTCAGCCTTGACCTCGATCGCCTGCTTGCCGGACGCCTGCTCATCCAGGGCAGCTCCGGGGCGGGCAAGAGCAGGACCTTGCGCCGGATCATCGAGGAGGCGTTCGACTATACGACGCTTGCGATCGTCGACCCCGAGGGGGAATTCGAGAACCTCGCCCGCCATATCGGCGCGACCACGATCCGCGCGGTCGAACTCACCGCCGACGGGCTGACGGCCGCGGCGACGCGCAGCCGGCGACATCGGCTGTCGATGCACATCGACCTCACCGACCTCGATCCCGACCAGCGGATCATCAAGGCAGCCGCGTTCTTTGCCGGCCTGGTCGGCGCACCGCGCGAGGACTGGGCGCATACCATGCTGGTGTGCATCGACGAGGGCCATCTGCTCGCACCGCATGTCGCCGGTTCCGCGCTCGATG
>JAPKCG010000135.1 GCA_028823055.1 Sphingomonas bacterium | reverse complement strand
ATAATCGAACGCCAGCGCGACGAGGATCAGGCCGACGAGGAGCGGGAAGGCTAAATGATACATGCCCGTAAATCAGGCGTGATCGATGACAATGCCGTCGATCTCGTCGGCGACATCCTCGAACGCATCGACGATCCGTTCGAGATGCTTGTAAATCTCTCGTTCGGTGACGAAGCGCAGCGTATCGCTCGTGCCGTAGGCCTGCAGCGACCGTTTGAGCCCTGCGGCATGAACCTCGTCGGCATGGCCCTCGATTCGGATCAGCCGTTCGGTCAGCTCGTGCAGCCGCTCACCATTACGCGACACATCGCGCAACAACGGCATCGCCTCGGCGGCAACCCGCGCCGCATCGACGATCAACCCCGCCATATCACGCATTTCGGGCGCAAATTCGCGCACGCCGTACAGGTCGATCGCGTTGGCGGCGGCCTGCATTTCATCGATCGTATCGTCGAGAGCGCCGATCAACGCGGTGATCGCGGCGCGATCGAACGGCGTCAGGAACGTCGCGCGGACGCTCTGCAGCACTTGGCGCGTGATATCGTCGGCGTCATGCTCGCGCTCGATGATCTCGCGAATATGTTCGGGCGCGGCGGAACCCCCGTCGAGCAGCCGCGACGTCGCCTCCGCACCCGCGAGCACCGTCGCGGCGTGCGCTTCGAACAGTGCAAAGAAATTGCCCGTCTTGGGCAGGAGACGTTGGAACCAGGCGAACATCGAACTGCCCTTTTGTTTATTGCCGATCGTCGCGATCGGGCCACCCTGTCGTACCGCGAGCTGGAACTGATCGGGCGCGAACGAGCGCATCAACTCGCGCAGGTCGGGTTCGTCAACCGCCTTTGCCGCCTCCGCCAGTGTGAACCAGCGGCGCTCGCGCTCGGCGCGTTCCTTCCAGTTGTCGAGTTCCTGTGTCACCGCAAGCGGATAGACATCGACATCGACCATCAACGACGCCCCGCTCGCGCGTAATTTGCGATAGCGAAACGCGCCCAGCGGCACGGGACACAGCGCGCCAAGCACGCCCGCTTCCTCCTCGGCCTCTGCAGCGGCTGCGGCGTGTGGCGAATGATTCGCGCCGATATTGCCTTTGGGAATCACCCACCGCCGTGTCGCGCGTGAGGTGATCAGCAACACCTGCACGCCATCGATCACACCCGGACTGCCCACGTCAACACCGTCGAATCGATAAGGCAAGGCGGCAATCTGGCGGATAATCGATTCCTCTCGACGATAAGGGGGCTTCATCGCCGCTTAGCCTGCACTTGGCAACGCCGCACGGCCAGATCATGCGTTCCGCTCCTCGCGGTCGACGCCGATACGACGAAAAATGCGACCCATTCTCGGTACGGATCGATCGGTCCGTCCTACCGTCACGACTTCCGCCACACGCGCGGACGGCTTTTTGGAATTGCTGGCAGCGGGATCGAAAGACCAGCCCGCTCATCGATCAATCACAAAGCGTTTTGGCGTGACCTTGGGTGAACTTTGGCGCGAACGACGCGCTTACCGGCGCGGACGCCGCCAGACCAATGCGAGCCCATAGATGACGCTCGCAATCCCGGCGAACAGGAACCACTGGACCGCATAGGCCAGATGATTGTTGGGCACGGTGTCGAGATCGGGCGCGCCATTCGCGGCCAACCCCAGTGGCGGCGTGTCGGCGACGATCATCAGCCGCTGCGCCCGATGGTGGAACAGCGATCCGATCAGCGACTGGCTGCTCGGCGCATGGCTCAGATAGCCCGTCACCGCGCCGCCCTGCCATTCCCCAACGAATTTCGGATCGCGCGTCGTGCCGAGCTGGATCGGCATCGCCGCCCCCGCCCCGTTGGAACGCGCGCACCAGGCGATCAGCCGGTATCCCGAATTACCCGCGCCGGTCAGCTGTTGCGACCGGACCCTGACACAGTCACCGTGTACCCTGCGGAACAACAGCCTATCATCGTCGCCGGAGGGAAAGGCGATGGCGGGCTTGGCCGGATTGGCGGCGAGCTGCGCCAGAAACGCCTCTTTCTTCGGCAATCGGTCGAACAGCTGCCACGCGCCCAGGCCGATCATCGCGGCAACCGCGATGGCGACGACGATCGTCGAGACGATGGGAATACGGCGCGTCATATGGTCGGTCAGGCGGCGTCGTCCGAGCGCGCGTCGCCGGGGGTCGGGTCGATCCGCCCTTCACGCGCGCGATTGCGATATTCCGCTGCCATCAGCGCACCCTTGGCGAGCCGCAGCAACAACAACACGCCCGCCGCGGCCACCGGGATCCAGATCAGCATCTGCACCCAAAGGGGCGGCGAGAATTTGAGTTCGACGATAATCGCGCCCGCCACGATGACGGTGCCAAGGATCAGCGTCAGGAACGCGGCGGGGCCGTCACCGACGTTGAATTTGGTAAAATCCAGCCCGCACGCGCTGCACGTGTCGGCAAACCGCGCGGTGCCCGCGAACAACGTCTTCGCCCCGCATTGCGGGCATAGCCCCTTCAATCCCGCATCGAGGATCGGGGGTGCCCCGGCGGGGATGCCGGGACCGGGGGCGGCTTCACCCAGTGGGTTGCCCCCGGTCGACATGTCAGCCGCCGTGTACCGGTGCGCCCCAGCCACCCCAGACATAGATGGTGACGAACAGGAACAGCCACACGACATCGACGAAATGCCAATACCAGGCCGCCGCTTCGAACCCGAAATGCTGGCGCGGCGTGAAGTCGCCCTTATATGCGCGGACCAGGCAGACGATCAGGAAGATCGTGCCGATGATGACGTGGAAACCGTGGAACCCCGTCGCCATGAAGAACGACGCGCCGTAATTGGTCCCCTTGAACCCGAACGGCGCATGCGCATACTCATAAGCCTGGATCGAGCTGAACAGCAGGCCCAGAATGATCGTGAGCCACAGCCCCTTGAGCACGCCGTCGCGATTGCCGACGCCGATCAGACCCCACAGGCCCGTCTTTTCACCGCCCCGCTGGTTGTGGATCAGCGCATGATGCGCCCATGTCACCGTCGTGCCGCTGGTGAGCAGGATCAGCGTGTTGAGCAGCGGAAATTCGAAGGCGTTGATGACCTCGATGCCCTTGGGCGGCCATTGCGCGGCGATCGCGGCGGCCCCTTCCGCGGCGCGCTCCACCTGACCATCAACGATCGACATCGCGGTCGGGAAAAGCGAAAAGTCGAAAAACGCCCAGAACCAGCCGACGAAGAACATGACTTCGGACGCGATGAACAGAATCATCCCGTAACGGAAATGGAGCTGAACCACGGGCGTATGGTCGCCGTGATGCGCCTCCTGCACCACCTTCGCCCACCAGCTGTACATCGTGAACAATACGCCCGCGAGCCCGATGAAGAAGATCCAGCCCCCGCCATTCGCCTTGTCGGCGCTCAGATGGCCACCATGCATCCACATGATGCCGCCCGCCGCCATGACGAGCGCCGCCATCGAGCCGAAGAGCGGCCAGATGCTGGGGGGGAGAATATGATAGTCGTGGTTCTTGGCACCGGCCATCGCGAAGGCTTCCCTGTTAGTCTGTTCGTACCGCTCTAGCCTGCAGCTTTCGCGGAATCCACCGGGTAAAATGTATAGCTCAACGTGATCGTCTCGACGTCGTTCGCATCGGGGTCGTCGAGAATCTTCGGATCGACGAAAAATATCACCGGCATCCGCACGGTTTCATGCGGTTTCAGCGTTTGCTGCGTGAAGCAGAAACACTGGATCTTGGTGAAATATCTGCCCGCCTGGCTCGGTGTCACGTTGAAGGTCGCGCTGCCGGTGACGGGCTTGTCCGAATTGTTGGTCGCAAGGAAGAACACCATGTCGCGCGCGCCGATGGCAACGGTGTCACTCGGATTTTCGGGCCGGAACGTCCATGGGATGTCGGGGGCGACATTGGTATCGAAATCGACGCGGATCTGTCGATTCACCGCGCCGGGCGCCTGCAGCCCGCGCTGCGTCGTGCCGCCCAGTCCCGTCACCTGACAGAAGATGCGGTACAGCGGCACGCTTGCCCAGGCGAGCCCGGTCATCGCACATACCCCCAGTACCGCGAACATCGCCGTCCGCATCGGGCCGCCGATCCGGGTCATCACGTCATCGCCAGCCGGATACGCGAAAGCGTGATGAAGAAGATCAGGATCGCGAGCCCGCCGAGCAGCAATCCCATCACGATCGCCCGCGATTTTAGGCGACGGCGGACGATGTCCTCTTCCTCGGGCGTCATGCGAGCACCCAGCGATCGACGACCAACGCGCCGAACATGCCGAACAGATAGAGAATCGAGAATTTGAACAATTGCTTTTCGACTTTCATTGCATCGCCTTCGGCCTGCGTCCGGGTCGCGACCCGTAATGCCAACAGGGCGAAGATCGCGGTCATCACCACCGACACCGCGCCATAGATCCATCCCGTCAGCCCAAGCGGCCACGGCGCGAGCGCGACGATCGCCATCGGGATCGTGTACAAACCGATCTGCCGCCGCGTCACCCGCTCGCCCGCGACGACGGGCAGCATCGGCACGCCCGCATTCGCGTAATCGGTCTTCACGAACAGCGCGAGCGCCCAGAAATGCGGCGGCGTCCACAGAAACACCAGCATGAAGAGCAACAGCGGCAGCAACGCGACATCGCCCGTCGCCGCGGCCCAGCCGATGAGCGGCGGAAACGCGCCCGCCGCCCCGCCGATAACGATATTCTGCGGCGTCCGCCGTTTGAGCCACACGGTATAGATCAGGACATAAAACAGGATCGAAATCGCGAGGATCGCGGCGGCGGCGCGATTGACCGCCAGTTCCATCAATATGACCGAAAACGCGCCGAGACCCACTCCGAAATGCAGCGCCGACTGCCGGTCCATCCGGCCATCGGGCAATGGACGTTTCGCGGTGCGTTTCATCTTCGCATCGATATCGGCTTCATACCATTGGTTGAGCGCACCGGCCGCGCCCGCGCCCAAAGCGATGCACAAAATCGCGGTAAAGCCGATCACCGGATCGACCGCAACGGGTGCCGCCAACATGCCACACAGCCCGGTAAAGACGACAAGCGTCATCACCCGGGGTTTGGTCAACGCCAGGAAATCGCGCCAGTCGGCGGGCGGCAGCAGGGGGACGGCGGTGGTCATTGAGCCCCGCGCTATACGCGCGTTGCGACGCGGGGCAAAGGGCGCGTCCGCATCTCAGCGAACGCTGCGCATATCGCCAAAGCCGGTGCGGATCGTCATCGTCCCCGCCTTGCCGAGCACAGACCCCGCCATCTCCACCGTCGCGGCATCGATCACCGGGTGAGAATCGGGACCGGGGCGATAGGTGGTGACGACGCCGTAACGTTCGACCTTGACCACCAGCGCCATGCGGAACGCGGTTGTCGACGCGAACCGGACCCGCGTTACCACCGGTGCCCGCCCCGACAGATCGACCGTCGCCTCCGCGCTCGTATCGGCGGACGCATCATGCTTGCCCATCTTGACGATTCCCTTGGGCAACCGCGCGAAGCGATAGGTGACGCTGGTCGGCGTCTGCGCGATCCGGGTCGCCGGACCGCCGAACCATTTCGCGATCTCTGCGTAGGAGGGCACATCCTGCGCCTTGGCTGCCTTCGCCGCGCTCGCCGCCTCCTTCGCGCTCGGCGCTTTCCCATCGATCGATACGAGCGTCCAGCGCTGCCCGACCGCCCGCGCGGGATCATAGCGCGACACGAATGTCTTCGCCGCCGCCCCCGTCCGCTCGACCCGTGTCGTCTGGGTGAAGGCATAGCCCGTCGGCGACACCGCCCGCGCGCCCGCAACGACCTGATCCTGCAGCGCGTCGGCCCCTGCGGTCGCGGAGATCGCGACGGTCATCATGGCAGCCGCCGGCAACATCCGTCGGATCACGATGCGACCCCGCCCAGCGCGCGATCGACCGCCGCCGATGCATGGAGCGTCGTGGTATCGAACAGCGGCACCGCGCTGTCCCCCTGCCCGATCAGCAGCATGATTTCCGTACAGCCCAACACGATTCCTTCCGCTCCGCGCGCGATTAATCGTGCGATCACATCGCGATACGCCGTGCGCGACGCATCGTCTATGATCCCGCGCACCAATTCCCGATAGATGATGTCATGAACGACCCGCCGGTCCCCGGGCTCGGGCACGATCACCTCGACCCCCGCGCGCTCGCCCCCCGCACGCTCGCCCCCCGCACGTTCGATCCGCGCACGATAGAAATCCTGCTCCATCGTGAAGGCCGTCCCGATCAACCCCACGCGCGTCATGCCCCGTGCCCGGATCGCGGCGGCGGCGGGGTCGACGATATGCAACAGCGGGATGTCGACGGCCGCCTCGATCTCGGGCGCCAGCTTGTGCATCGTGTTGGTACACAGAATCAGGAAATCCGCCCCGGCGCGCGCGGTGGCCTGCGCCGCTTCGGCCATCGCCGCACCCAGCGCCGCCCAATCGCCGTCATGCTGCAACCGGTCGATCTCGGCGAAATCGACCGACACCATCACGCTTTTGGCGGAATGCGAATCCCCCAGCCGGTCACGCACACCCTGATTGATCAGCCTGTAATAATGCGCCGAGCTTTCCCAGCTCATCCCACCGATCAGGCCGATCGTCTGCATCACCGCTCGCTGAGATAATAACGATCGGTCGCGGTGAGGTCGTCGTCGAGATCATATACGATCGGCTGCCCCGTCGGAATTTCGAGGCTGGTAACCTCGTCATCGGGAATGCTCGACAGATGCTTGACCAGCGCGCGCAGCGAATTGCCGTGCGCGGAAATCAGGACGCGCTGGCCATTCTTCAGCGCGGGCGCGATCCGCTCGTTCCAATAGGGCAGGACGCGCGCGATCGTGTCCTTGAGGCTTTCGGTCGCGGGCACGTCGATCCCGTCGTAACGCCGATCGCCCGACAGATCGTATTTGCTGCCCGCTTCCATCGGCGGCGGCGGTATGTCGAAGCTGCGGCGCCAGATATGCACCTGTTCATCGCCATGTTTCGCCGCGGTCTCCGCCTTGTCGAGCCCGGTCAGCCCGCCATAATGGCGCTCGTTCAAATGCCAGTCCTTCTCGACCGGCAGCCACAACCGCCCCATTTCCTCAAGCGCCAGATCGAGCGTCTTGATCGCCCGCGTCTGGAGCGAGGTGAAGCAATGATCGAAATCGAGTCCCTTGTCGCGCATCAACCTTCCGGCGGCGCGTGCCTCCTCGACGCCCTTTTCGGTCACGTCGACATCCCACCATCCGGTGAAACGGTTTTCGAGGTTCCAGGCGGACTGGCCGTGGCGGATCAGGACGAGGCGCGGCATAAGGGCTCCAGACTATGAAGATCGTACGCCCGTCTTTAACGGCCCGGCCTTTAACGGCAAGGCGCACGACGACAAGGAGAGTAAAGCCATGACGATCGTGCGCGAGACGTTGGTCTATCAAGGCCCCGGCGGCCCGTTCGAGGGCGTCATCGCCTATGACGACGAGGTCCAGACTGCCCGGCCCGGCGTGCTCGTCATCCCCAATGTGCTCGGCCAGAAAGAAGCCGACAACCAGAAGGCGGAGGATATCGCACGGCTCGGCTATGTCGGCTTTGCCTGCGACGTGTTCGGCCAGGGGCGGCGCAAAACGCGCGGCGATGCCGATTACGCCCGATATATGAACGAGCTGGACGCCGACCGCGCGCAACTGCGCGACCGGCTCGCCGCGTCATTGTCGGTGCTTAAGGATCGTGCCGAGGTCGATCCC
>JAPKCG010000614.1 GCA_028823055.1 Sphingomonas bacterium | reverse complement strand
TGAAGTAAATCATCTGGGCCAGGGTCCCCCCGAGCCAGGCGGCGACGTATCGCGATTGCGGAAATCCAACGTCGAGCCAGTGACCAACGGCGTCACGACGGAAGCCGGATTCGAGCAGCACCGATGCGAAAAGCCAAATGAGCGAGAGCGTGAGGATGGCTAGGAGAAAATGCAGCGCCGCCCACTCGACCGCCGCACGCTGCTTCCGCGCACGCAACAAAGTCACCAACCGCACGCCACCCATTGCGGCCAACGCGATGACGGCGCTGTAGTGCGTGAAGACTGCCAGTGCCATCAACACTCCGTAGAGTGCGAGTCGCCTTCGGTTCTGATCGGGACGATCATCGAATAGAATCCATAGCGCGCCGGCGAGCAACGAGAGTTCGAGTGCGTAGGGTCGGATGACTTGGGCTTGCGCGATAAGGGGTGCGCTGAAGGTGACGATGAACGCCGCGAAAAGCCCCGACGCGTGTCCCGCGGTCCGGCGCCCCAACCCGTACGCGAGGGGAATGAGCAGGAGGCTGGGAAGCAGAGACCCGATACGAAGGGCGCCGCCCGTTGCGCCGAGCATCAGCAGGACCCGCAACAACAGATAGTGACCGGGCGGGTGAGTGTCCTCATGTGCCAATGTCGACAGAAGCTCGCCCGGGAAATCCAGACGTGCTTCGGCCACGTGGAGGGCGTCGTCCGGCGAGAACGCGTAGCCGTCGATCCCTGAGATGCGAAGCGCGCAGCCGGCAACGATCAGGATGAGCACTGCGGCCCGCGCCCAAAGCGAAACCGGAGCCAACTCTACTGGGGAACCGCCGTCAGTAATCGGCTCGCGGGAGGCCAACATCGATACAGACGATAGGCCCAAACGGAGGAACGGGCAATTTGGGGGCGGCGGTCGACTCCGCGAGGCGTGGGAGCCTGCCGCAGATCGATTTATGGCTCGCCCTGCCTCGCTGAATTTTTCAGAACCCGCGAGCTTGCCGCTACATTTACGTCTCCCACGGCGATTCGGCCGGACAGGATGAACCTGTCTCTCCACAATGCCTGTGACATCTACGGACTGGGTCGCTGCCAATGATTGCTCTATCCGGTGTTCTCGAATAATGCGGGGTCGGTTCAAGGACGAGCATCGTGGTGCCGTCATGGGGCTGGCGACGATGACCGTGGTCGGCACCGCCACGCTAGCGATCGGCTTGTTCGTGCTGGACCTTGCCGGCGTCGATGTCTATCGCCAGGCCTGGCTCGCAAAGGTAGGAATCTTCGGGGCCGAACCGATTGGAATCTTTAAGGCGGATGAGCGCTTCGGTTGGGTGCACGCGCCATCGGTGACAGGTCGCCACCGTATCGTGCCCGACTTTGACGTCGAGTATCACATCGACGCGCTCGGGCACCGGGTCGTGCCCGGTGCATCAGGTCGCGACGCACCGGTCGTCTTGTTTGTCGGCGGAAGTTTTACCTTTGGCGAAGGGGTTGAGGATCATGAAGCGTATCCGGCCCTTCTGCAGCGTGATTGGCAGAATCTACAAATCGTCAATGCCGCGGTAAGCGGCTGGGGTACGGTCCAGGCGCTGTTCGCTCTCGAGCGTGAATTGAAAATTCATGATTCGATCGCGCTCGTCGTCTATGCCCATATTTCGC
>JAPKCG010000613.1 GCA_028823055.1 Sphingomonas bacterium | reverse complement strand
AATGAGCTGCGCCTGGTGTGGTTGGCGGCGGGATCGTTGGGCTACCCTTTCGGCCCCTTGATCCGCCTCCTGATACTGACCGGGCAACGATTGCGGGAGGTCGCCGAACTGCCGTGGGCGGAATTGAACCTGCCCGAGCGTAAGTGGCTGCTGCCCGCGAACCGAACGAAGAACGGGGTGGCAACGCTGGTGCCGCTTTCCGATCCGGCGATGTCGATCGTCACCGACCTGCCGCGCATCAAGTCTGACGCTGGTAAGGGCAAGCCGCTGATCGCATTCACGACGACGGGTGACACTCCGGTTTCTGGCTTCTCGAAAATCAAAGGACGGCTCGATGCGACAATGCTGGAGATAGCACGCAAGGAAGCTCGCGACGCCGGTGCCGATGATGACGCTGTGGCCGCGCTAGCGATCGAGCATTGGCAGTTTCACGATCTGCGACGCACGCTGGCGTCGGGATGCCAGCGCCTCGGCGTGAAGCTGGAGGTATCAGAAGCAATCCTCAACCACGTGAGCGGCACCAAGAGCGGCATTGCTGGAGTCTATCACGTCTACAAATACGAGGATGAGAAGCGGTCGGCGCTGGATGCTTGGGCTCGTATCGTTAACAACGCTGTGAGTTCGGCTGACAGCGATAATGTTTTCCGGTTGTCAGCGGTCAGATGAGCGCGCTTCCAGCAGGGGGCAGAGCGCTTCAGCAATCCGCGTGGTCGCTGATTGAGGCGATGATGTGGATGTCTGGGGCTGATAATGTCGAAGTGACCTGTGTGGCTGCGGCACAAGGCAGTGTGGAATGGGCGTTGTGGCCCGTCGACAAAATATGGGGAGCATCGGTCTGCGTCGCAGACGAGTATGTGACTTCGAACTGCCATTGCGGTCGAAGCGGCGGATCGCGTTCTGCTGCTGCTGCTACCAAAAGATGGTTGTCGCTGTCGTCTACCGAACAGACCCAACCCGAAAATCAGTGGCTCAGATTGGAAATGGAGGACCGCTGGTGTGAATGTCCCGACCATCTGCGGAAGGCATTGTTGGGCGCGCTTCGAAGTGGGACCCTCACCGCAACGCTGAATGCTAAAGCCGTGGGGCGTGATAAATGGCTCAGCGAAACTCCAGATAAGTTGCTGTCGTTTTCGAACGCAAACGTATCGGTTCCAGCGACCGACTGTCGATCAATTTGGAAGGCCGGATGGCGGCTCCAAAAAGCTCGTTCAGCAACGCGGATAGACGATACTGAACTACTTGGGCTTTTACAGGCGGGGCAATATCCGAGCAGCGCGAAGGCATTTTCCGCACTTCGTGACAAACTCGGCTCTCGCGCGCCGACTAAGCAGCAGGTCGAAGCAATGATCAAACTCGTTCCCGGACGTAAAGTCGGGAGGCGGCCCGGGTAATTCTCCTGACAGTCGCGCTTTGATCCCGCGTTAGGACAAATAGACGGGAAAGTTTTAAGGGCTGAATTGATCCTCCGTCGCCGCATGGTCTCACCTGCGACGATGCGCCTCCGGACGCAATCCGGTGATGCACACGGGGAGCTAGCCTAATGACGGCAGCCTATCTCAGAACCGCCGATGCTGCCATATATCTTGGCGTCGGCAGATCAACGCTGGAACGCAAGCGGGTCGACGGCACCGGA
>JAPKCG010000612.1 GCA_028823055.1 Sphingomonas bacterium | reverse complement strand
CAACCTCATGCCCGCCGTCCGGCTGGATCGCGCATTGCTGCCGGACATGGTGTCGCAGGGTAGCGGCGTGGTGATCCATGTTACCTCTATCCAGCGCGAACTGCCGTTGCCGGAAGCGACCACTGCCTATGCCGCAGCCAAGGCTGCGCTTTCCACCTACAGCAAAAGCCTCTCCAAGCAGGTATCGCCCGATGGCGTCCGGGTGGTGCGGGTCTCGCCGGGCTGGATCGAGACGGAATCGGCGGTCGAACTGGCTGCCCGTCTTGCCGCCGAACATGGCGGCGACATTGCCCATGGCAAGAAGATGATCATGGACTCGCTCGGCGGGATTCCGATCGGAAGGCCATCGACACCGCAAGAGATCGCCAGCCTGATCGCTTTCCTCGCGTCCGATCGCGCGGGCACCATCACCGGGACGGAATATGTCATCGATGGCGGGACAGTGCCGACGGTGTGATCTGGATTGCGGAGCCTTACCCCCTCTTGTCCTCGTCCACCATGTCCGACGCCAGTTCGAGCCCTGCGCGGCCATGCGCGGCGGTGTGGGCCGGGGCTTTGGGATGGGACACGTCTATCGGTTCCTCGACCTCCAACATGCCTTCCCATTTGGTGATGACCGACGTTGCGATGGCATTGCCGAGCACGTTGGTCGCGGTGCGGCCCATGTCCATGAAGTGATCGACGGCGAGGATGAAGGCGACGCCTTCGACCGGCAGATCGAATTGGCCGAGCGTCGCGGCCACCACGACCAGCGATGCACGCGGCACGGCGGCGATGCCCTTGCTGGTCACCATCAACACCAACAGGATCGTGATCTGCGTCGCGATCGGCAGGTCGATGCCATAGGCCTGCGCGATGAAGATCGTCGCGAAGGTCGCGTACATCATCGACCCGTCGAGGTTGAAGCTATAGCCGAGCGGCAGCACGAAGCTGTAGATGCGGCGCGGCACGCCGAACCGGTCGAGCTGTTCCAGCATCTTGGGATAAGCGGCTTCCGACGAAGCGGTCGAGAAGGCGATCAAGATCGGTTCGCGCACATAGCGGATGAGCGTGAACATCCGCTTGCCCAAAAACACCGAGCCGGCCGCGAACAGCAGCAGCCAGAGGCAGAAGAGCGCGATATAGAATTCGCCGATCAATTCGCCGAATGTGACGAGCACACCCAGGCCCTGGGTCGTAATGACCGATGCGAGCGCGCCGAACACGGCGAAGGGTGCGACGCGCATGACATAGCCTGTCACCTGCAACATCAGTTCGACCATCGCCTCGATCACGCCGACGATGGGCTTGCCCTTCTCACCGATCGCGGTGAGCGCGACGCCGACGAACAGCGAGAAGACGACGATCTGGAGGATCGAATTTTCCGCCATCGCGCCGACCATGGACGTTGGGAAAACGTGCAGGATGAAGTCGCGGAAGTTGAGCGATTCGGTATTCACGCCGGATTCGGCACCGTCGCGGACTAGGTTCAGTCCATCGCCCGGTGCGAAGAAATTGACGAAGATCAGGCCCAACGTCAGCGAAATCAGGCTGGCAATGACGAACCAGGCGAGCGCGCGCCCGCCGATCCGCCCCAGCGCGGCGCTATCGCCCATATGGGCGATGCCTGCGACCAGGGTGGAAAAGACCAGCGGCGCG
>JAPKCG010000611.1 GCA_028823055.1 Sphingomonas bacterium | reverse complement strand
CCGGGCGTTTGCGCGGCGACCCGGCGAACGCCGCGCCGCTGGGCACCGCGCCGCCCGCGCCCGTCACCGCAGACAGGACCCAGAATTCGCCCTCGATCCAGACCTGCTTCGACCCGGCGGTCGGCGTGACCTGCATGTCATAGGCCAGCACCGTGTCCGCGCCCGCCTCGCCAGCGAACGGAAGCCCTTCGACCGTCGTCTCGTTGACCTTGAGCGCCACCGTGGTGACCGGGACACCCCCGTCGTCCGCGACCGAAATGATGCGCAACCCTTCCGCATTGCCATTCGTGACCGTCAGCAGATCGACGAGCGGTGCGCCCGGGGCGTTCGGGTAAAGCCGGATCTGTGCTTGAAGGGTGGCCCCCGTCAGGTCGACGCCCCGGAAGCGGAACGTCTTGACATAGGGCTGCCACCGCCGTGCCCCGAGGGGCAGGCGTGCGGTTTGATCCATCCGAAACTCCTTTTAAGGGATGTTGGCGTCGGCGAGACGCCGTTTGATTTCGTCGATGTCAGCGGCATCATAGGTGTTGGCCGACCCGCCGCCCCCGCCGCCCAGCGTGATCGCGACGCCGACCGATGGCTGTTCGACGTTCGCGCCGACGACCTCGTCGATTTCCGCCGTCGTGCGCAGCGCGGGTGTTGGCGGCGCGGTCCCGGTCAGCGCCAGTGCGAACGCATGCTTGGCTGGCGTCTCACCACGCAGGATCAGGTCGACTCCCATCGTCACCGGGTTGAGCGACCGTTTCAGGATCACGGCTGGCTGCGCGAACAATCCCGCTTCGGGCAGGTCGACGATCAACAGGTCGCCCGGGCCGTACCGGCGCAGGCGTGGCTTGCAGGGCAGCTCGATCTCACCCAGCTCACGACGGTCCATCAGTTCATACGCGCACAGCTGGCGCGCCTGCGTCGCGTCCTGGACCAGCTCCAGCTGGCGCTCCTCGCGCTTCTCCTCGCCATCCTCGTCGAGATAGCTCGCGATCACGACCGGCTCCTCGGTCGCGACGAATTCCCACTTGTGCGCTTCCGACCGGTATTTCGGCGACAGCGTGTTGAGCCGTTGCTCCCATCCCTGCATCGCGCCGACGACGATCTCGCCATCCGCCAGATCGTCTTGGGTGATCGTGTCGAGCGCGACACGCGGAGACTGGACGCGCACGCCCAGCCGCCCCGCGCGCCATGCCGGTTCCGCGCCACCCGACGCGAGGATCCTTTTCAGATTGTCCCACCGGTTGCCCGGCTCGAAAATCCGCCCGCCGCACGCCCAGCCATTCGCGTCGCAGACATTGGCCAGCGCCACGAAGTCGCCGACGATCAGCCCGTCGACCGCAATACCCGCGCCGAACACTTTGCGATATGTCGACCCCGGCGTCGCGATGTCGCGTTCCCAGCTGCCCAGCGCGTTGCGCAGCGCCAGCAGCCCCGGCGAGGTCGTGTATTCCCACGTTTCCCGCGCCGCATCGAACGCCCCGATGTCGCGCGGGTCCGCCCAGCGATGCGCGCCATCACCCCCGGGATAGGTCGAATCCTTGCGCGGGTCATATGCCTTCACCCCGCGCCAGATGGAGCCCAACGGGGGCAACCCGCTCGCGAATACCTTCCCATCCTTGTCGAACAACGCGTTCCACGCGATCGCCGCCTTGCC
>JAPKCG010000610.1 GCA_028823055.1 Sphingomonas bacterium | reverse complement strand
AACGACGATCCACGGCATCGTCGGCCAGCCCTTCACGATCGGCAGTCCCAAGCAACTGGGCGACATCCTGTTCGACCAGATGGGGATCAAGGGCGGACGCAAGGGCAAGAGCGGCGTCTATTCGACTGACGTCAACGAACTCGAACGCATCGCTGCGGACAAGGATGGCCCCGGCGCCGACATCGCGGCGCGCGTGCTCGACTGGCGGCAATTGTCGAAGCTGAAAAGCACCTATACCGACGCGCTGCAGGCTCAGATCAATCCGAAAACGGGCCGCGTCCACACCAGCTATTCGCTGACCGGCGCGCAGACCGGACGGCTGTCGTCGACCGACCCCAATCTACAGAATATTCCGATCCGTACCGAGATCGGCCGCCAGATCCGCGACGCCTTCGTCGCCGAACCGGGCAATGTCATCCTCGCCGCCGACTATTCGCAGATCGAACTCCGCCTCGCCGCGCACATGGCCGACGTTCCCGCGCTCAAACGGGCATTCGCGGATAACGTCGACATCCATTCGATGACCGCGCAGGAATTGTTCGGCACGGTCGACCGCGACACGCGCGGCCGCGCCAAGACGATCAATTTCGCGATCCTCTACGGTATCAGCCGGTGGGGCCTTGCCGGGCGGCTCGACGTCACCGCCGACGAGGCGCAGGCGATGATCGACCGCTATTTCGACCGCTTCCCCGGCATCAACACCTATATCGCGACGACGACGCAGTTCGTCCGCGACAACGGTTATACCGAAACGCTGTTCGGACGGAAAACGCACTTCCCGCGAATTTCGTCGAAGGTCCAGCATGAACGCCAGGGTGCCGAACGCGCCGCGATCAACGCGCCGATCCAGGGCAGCAGCGCCGACATCATCAAACGCGCGATGGTCCGCATGGAACCCGCGCTGGCGGCGGCGGGGCTGGGCCATGTCCGCATGCTGCTCCAGGTTCACGACGAACTCGTCTTCGAATTGCCCGAGGGCGATGTCGAGGCCGCAAAGCCCGTGATCGAGCGCGTCATGGCGACCGCCGCCGAGCCACTGGTAAAGCTCGACGTGCCGCTCGGGATCGAGATCGGTTCGGGCGCAAGCTGGGGTGCGGCGCATTAGCACGGGCGTAACCCCTGCGGCCGAACCCGCCGCCGACATCGACACGCTCGCCAAAGGGGGACGGACCAATATCGCGGGGTTCATCCTGCGACTGGCGGCGCGCATCCCGTTCCTGTTTATCGCGGGGCGATTCTACGGCCCCGATCTCGTCGGGCGGTTCGCGATCGCGGTCGTCGTCGTCGAACTGGCGGCCTTGCTGTCCACACTGGGGTTGAAGCGCGGGCTCGCCCAGGCACTCAGCCAGTCGGACGATCCGCCGTCGAACATCGTCTGGGACGCGCTCGCGCTTGCCTTCGTCGTCTCGATGCTGGCCAGCGCGGTGCTGATCGCCTTCCCGCAGATCATGTATCCCAACAGCGCGATCGGCGGCCTCGACCGGTTCTTCCCGTGCATCATTGTCGCGGTGGCGTGGTCCGATGTCAGCCTTGCCGCGCTCGCCTATCGCCTCAACGTCAAGGCGGCGGTGACCGCGCGCGCGGTCGTCGAACCGTGGACGATCAGCATCGCGGCCTGGGCGTTTTCGTTCTTCACGATCAAG
>JAPKCG010000609.1 GCA_028823055.1 Sphingomonas bacterium | reverse complement strand
CCCCGCCGCGCGATCGTAGCGCGGGCGACGCGCGAGCCCCGAATCGACGACGATCGACACGCCCGCGAGCGTCAGGCTGGTCTCCGCGATGCTCGTTGCAAGCACAAGTTTACGCCGTCCGTCGGATTCGGGCAGAATCGCGGCGCGCTGGTCGCGGGGATCGAGATTGCCGTGCAATTGGTGGACGACGATGTCGTCGGGCAATCCGGCCAACCGGTCGTCGACACGCTCGATCTCGGCAACACCCGGCAGAAAGGCGAGGATACCGCCCTCTCCCTCAGACAGCGCGAGCCGGATCGCGGCGACCATCTCATCCTCGATCCGCCGTTCCGCCCGCCGACCGAGATGGCGCAGCGTCAGCGGATGGCTGCGCCCTTCGCTTTCTATCACGGGGGCGTGGTCCATGACTCCCGCGAAGCGCGCGCCATCGAGCGTCGCGGACATGGCGACGATCCGCAGGTCGGGCCGGAATGCCGCTTGCGCGTCGAGCGCAAAGGCGAGGCCCGTGTCGCCGTCGAGGCTGCGTTCGTGGACCTCGTCGAACAACACCGCCGAAACGCCTGCCAGTTCGGGATCGGCCTGGATCCGCGCGACGAAAATCCCCTCGGTCATGACGGTCACCCGCGTCGCCGCCGAGCGTTTGCTGTCCATGCGTGTCGCATAGCCATAGGTGCGCCCGACCGGTTCGTCCGCCAGCGCCGCCATGCGTTCCGCCGCCGCGCGCGCGGCGAGACGGCGCGGTGACAGCAGCAGTATTTCGCCGCTGCACCAGGGTTCTGCAAGCAAGGCGGGGGCAACCGCAGTGGTCTTGCCCGCCCCCGGTGGCGCGACGAGGACCGCATTCGGGCCAACACGTAACGCTGCAAGAATGTCGGGCAGGACGGCATCGATGGGAAGCGGGGTCGCGGTCACCGTCATTCCATCGCATCCGTCGCGACCGCCAGCAATGTCACATCGCGCATCAAAGGTCACATAAGGTCACACCAAAACGCATCGTCACCGACGGTGTCACGACGCCCGACAAGACGTGTCATGATCGATCCGTTCAAACAGCGCCGACAACTATCGCCGTTTTGGTCGTTGTAGGACAGGCAAGAGATGGCCCCGGCTCCAATCGTGCGGTACGTTGCGCCGACACATCAGGAGACGCACCATGGGACTGCTCGACGGACTGCTGGGCCAAGTGGCGGAAAATGTCGATATCCAGAATCTGGCGGCGAAGGTGGGGCTGACCCCCGAACAGGTCGAATCGGCCGTCACGGCCCTAGCGCAGGCGCATCCGCAGCCGGGCGATACCGTCGCGGCGGCGTCCGACCAGACAGGAATCGCCCCCGACGCGCTGCAACAGATCATCGCGCATATCGGCGGCGACGGCGCGCTCGGCCGGTTTGCAACCATGCTCGGCGCGCAAGAGGGCGGAATCGGCGGGATGCTCGGCAATCTGGGCGGGTTGTTCGGGAAGAACTGACCGCGCCATCATCGGCTACGCCAGCCGGCACGCTTGTCCGCGCCCCGTCGCGCATGCCACAGGCGTTGCCGCCGCGTGCCGCCACGCCGGAAACCGCGACCGATGCCGAGGAATGCGCCTGTGACGACCGACGAGAGACCCACCGCGCTCGGGCTAGATTTCGGCACCACCAATACGGTCGC
>JAPKCG010000608.1 GCA_028823055.1 Sphingomonas bacterium | reverse complement strand
GTTGGCCCGTTGAACTGCTCTGCCGTGTCATGGATGTCAGTGAACGCGGCTATCGTTCCTGGCGCTCGCGCCCGATTAGCAGGCGGGAGCGGACAGATATGAAAGTGCTGGCCCATATCCGAGAACAGTACAGGCTGAGCCTTGGCAGCTACGGCCGTCCTCGCATGACGATGGAGTTGAAGGAGGTGGGGCTCGATGTTGGCGAGCGCCGGGTCGGGCGGCTGATGAAGATCAACGGGATCAAGCCAGTCCGCACGCGCAAGCACAAGGTTACGACGTATAGCCACCATCGCCTGGGGGTCGCAGCGAACTGGCTGGACGGCGACTTCGCCGCCGATGCGCCCAACCGTAAGTGGGCGGGCGACATCACCTATATCTGGACCTCAGAAGGCTGGCTCTACCTTGCCGTCATTCTCGACCTGCATAGCCGTCGCGTCGTGGGCTGGGCAGTCAGCGACAGAATGAAGAAGGACTTGGCGATCAGAGCGCTGGATATGGCGGTGCGCCTGCGCCAGCCTCCGGAAGGCTGCTTTTTTCATTCGGATCGTGGCAGCCAATATTGTTCTTACGACTATCAGAAAAAGCTGCAGGCCTATGGCCTGCGTCCATCGATGAGCGGCAAGGGAAATTGCTACGACAATGCGTCCGTCGAGACCTTCTTCAAATCCCTGAAGGCCGAACTCATCTGGCGGCAGAGCTGGCCGACGCGGCGTCAGGCAGAAGCCGCCATCTTCCAGTACATCAATGGCTTCTACAACACCCGTCGTCGCCATTCATATCTGGGCGGCATCAGCCCGCTCGCGTTCGAAGCCAAGGTGGCATAATGAGATAGGTGACCGGCACAAAACATGGGATAATCGCGGCGCGATTCGTCCCGGGCATCAGCATTTTGATATAGCTGACAGGGGTGGTTGCCCCCCGATATGATTGAAAAACGGGCTCACTATTGGCACCGTGCCCAAGCATCGCACGGAGAGCAACCATGAAACAGTATATAGGCTTTGACGTTTCACTAAAAGATACCGCGATTTCCATTCGTCAGGATGGAAAACGGATCTGGCGCGGCAAGTGCGCATCGGATCCCCAGATCCTGGCGCAGATAGTCCGCAAACACGCCCCGCATGCGGAGCGGGTGGTATTCGAGACAGGTCCATTGTCGACATGGTTCTATCATGCATTAACGGCGGCGGGAGTTCCCGCGGTCTGCATCGAAGCGCGTCATGCGCAGAAAATATTGAACGAGACGCTCAACAAGACTGATGCCAATGATGCTGACGGTCTGGCCCAACTGGCAGAAGCCGGCTTTTACAAGGCGGTCAGGGTGAAGTCGTTCGACGCCATGTTGACCCGCACACTGGTGGGCGCCCGCAACCTGTTGCTTACCATCTCAACGCAGCTGAGCAATCAGATCCGCGGGGTCATGAAGACGTTTGGCATCATCGTTCCCAAGGGTACAGGCCGTGTATTCGACGGGAATGTCCGCGAGCTTCTGGACGGCAGGGATGGCCTGGCACAGATCATATTGCCTTTGCTAGAGGCCTGGCGCGACATCCGCAAGCGCGCCGCAGAACTTGATCGTCAGTTGCTCGCCGCAGCCCGGCAAAGCCAGGCAATCAAGTTGCTGATGACGATCCCGGGAGTCGGGGCGGTC
>JAPKCG010000134.1 GCA_028823055.1 Sphingomonas bacterium | reverse complement strand
TCGCGGCGGCGAGGAGCAGGCCGATCGCGATCGCGGTGGTTCGCGCGCGGTCTGGGCGCAGCGCCAGCCACAATGCGACCGCGAGGCAGGCGGCGGGGAGCGCATCGTTGCGGGCGGTGCCGATGCTGAAAAGCAGAATGTCGCAACTTGCGAACAGTCCCGCTGCGATCAGGCTGGCGCGGGGCGAGGCACCGGCGGTCCGGGCTGCCCCCATCGTCGCGATGACCGCGACGGCCCCCAGCAGGGCGTTGGCGATCCTGAGCGTGGGCCAGACCAGCGCGCCCGTGACCATCGCGATCGGTGCGAAGAGGAAGGGTTGGAGAGGGGTCTGCAGATACGCGAAATCGCGATAGGGCATCAGGCCCTGCGCGACGAGCGCCGCCGCCGCGACATATTGGCTTTCGTCATGGTCGACCGGGCGCAGCATCGCGAGCGCCACGAAGGCGAGTGACAAAATCGCCAAGCCCGTCATCATCCGTCGCGATATCGCCATCCGCCGATTCTCTAGAAAATCGGGGTGGCGCTGTCACGAAAACATCACGCGCCGCCGCCATGCGCGATGTTCGGATTCTGGAGGGGAATGACATGACCATCACCATCGACCGCCGCGCGCTCGTTCTGACGGGAACGCTGGGTTTCGGCGCATTGGCGCTGCCCGGCTTTGCCTGGGCCCAGGGGTTGGTGGCGGGGGCTGCATCGGCGATGGGCACGGGCTTTACCCATGCGGTAGCGAGCGGTGAACCGGCGAACGATTCGATGCTGTTATGGACGCGCTACGTCCCCGCCAATGGCGGCGCGGTGGAACTGACGGTTGAATTGTCGACCAGCGCGGATTTCGCAAAGGTCACCGCCCGCGGTGTCGCGATCACCGGGCCGTGGCGCGATTTCACGAGCAAGATCACGGTCGATGGGCTGACCCCGGGCACCGTATATCATTATCGCTTCGTCGCGCCCGATGGATCGTTCAGCCCGGTCGGCCGGACCAGGACGCTGCCCGAAAATGACGCGACCAGTTGGCGCGCGGCGATCTTCTCCTGTTCGAATATGGGGTTCGGTTATTTCAATGCCTATGCCCATGCCGCGGCGCGTGACGATATCGACTGTACCGTCCATCTCGGCGATTATTTCTATGAATATGCGACGGGCAACTATCCGGTCGCGAAGGATGCCGTTGCGGGGCGGACGCCTGAACCTGCGGGTGAGCTGATCCATCTGGCCGATTACCGCCTGCGCTATGCGAGTTACCGGTCGGACCCCGACCTGATGCGGCTCCACCAGCTGCAGCCGATGATCGTCCAGTGGGACGATCACGAAAGCGCGAACGACAGCTGGGAGGGCGGCGCGCAGAATCACGACGCGAAGACCGAAGGCGACTGGAACCAGCGCCGCGCGGCCTCGATTCAAGCGTATCGCGAATGGATGCCCGTCAGCGACGAGCCGTGGAAGGCGTATGAGATCGGCACGCTCGCGACGCTGTTCCGCACCGAAACGCGGTTGTTGGCGCGCACCGAGCAGCCCGATGTCGCGCCGCTGTTCAAGGCAGCGGACCCGATGGCGGCGCTGAAGGCGTTCCGCGACGGTGCGTGGATGGACCCCGGCGCGACGATGATGGGGTCGCAGCAGGAAGTGTGGCTCGACCATGCGATCCGTGCATCGGTCAAGTCGGGTCAGCGTTGGCAGGTCGTCGGCTTCGGTACGATCATGGGCGAGACGATGATGCCGGCGGAAGCCGGCACGTGGCTCGATGCGAATGCGGACAAGCGCGCGCGGGGCTATATCGAGGCCGGGATCGCGGCGGCTAAGGCCGGGCTGCCCTATAATTACGACAATTGGGGCGGCTATCCCGCGGCGCGTCGGCGGTTCCTGTCGGGCGCGCAGAATGCGGGCGCGAACCTCGTCGTCATCTCCGGCGACAGCCATAATGGCTGGGCCTATGATCTGGGCCAGGACGGCAAGCCCGCGGGTGTCGAGTTCGCGGGATCGAGCGTCTCGTCGAACGGGATCGAAGGCGGGATCAAGGCCGACCCCAAGATGATCGCGCGCGAACTGGTCGCTTCTAACCCGGAGCTGAAATGGTGCGACACGTCGAAGCGTGGCTATATGGTCATGACGGTCACCCCCGATGCGGTCAGCAACGACTGGGTGATGGTCGATACCGTCAAGGCGAAAACGATGAAGGCGGCGGTTACCCACACCGCCACGGTCGCGCGCGGTCGCAACGTGATGGCGTAACCCCTTAGGCGGGGATCGCGGTCAGGAAATAATCGAGCGACAGATCGTCGCCGAGCGTGAAGCCCGTTGCGGGGTTCAAGGTCAGCCCGCGACGGTCGATTACGTGCATCCCCGCCGCCTCAAGCAATTCCGTCAGTTCGTCGGGGGTGAGGAATTTCGACCAGTCGTGCGTCCCGCGCGGGATGCGGCCCGTCCCTTCAGCCAGTGTGATCATCGCGAGGCGCGACAAGGGCGTGCGGTTGGGCGTCGACATGATGAGCAAGCCGCCGGGCACCACCGCGCGGGCCAGCCCGGCGACGAAACCGGCGGGATCGACGACATGTTCGATCACTTCGAGACAGATTACGAGGTCGTAGCGCGATTCGATGTTCTCGACGCTGCCCGCACGATAATCGATCGATAGCCCCATGGTCCGGGCGTGGAGTGCCGCGACCGCCGCATTTTCCTGCGCCGCGTCGATTCCCGTGACGCTGGCGCCCATCCTTGCGAGGGGTTCGGCCAGCAACCCTGCGCCGCAGCCGACATCCAACGCGCTTTTGCCGGAAAGCGGCCGAAAATCAGACGGATCGCTGTGCCAATGCGCATCGATCCGTTCGCGAATATAGCGCAGCCGTGGCGGATTGAGCTTGTGAAGCATCGCCGAGGAACCCCTGGGATCCCACCAATCCTCTGCCATCGCCCCGAAATGCGCCGCCTCTTTCGGGTCGATCGTTACGCTGTCGCTTGCCACGGTCATGACGGCTACCTATCAGGGCCGCCGTTTCGACCCAACGGGAAATTCTTCGGCCCCATGGCGCGCATCGTAATGAAATTCGGCGGCACCTCGATGGCGGGCATCGAGCGTATCCGCAATGTCGCCCAGCGCGTGAAGCGCGAAGTCGAGGCGGGGCACGAGGTCGCGATCGTCGTGTCCGCGATGGCGGGGGAGACCGATCGCCTCGTCAATTTCTGTCGCGAGGCGTCCTCGCTCTACGACCCGCGCGAATATGACGTCGTCGTGTCTAGCGGCGAACAGGTGACGAGCGGGCTGCTGGCGATCGCGCTGCAGGCGGCGGGTGTGAAGGCGCGCAGCTGGCTCGGCTGGCAATTGCCGATCCGCACATCGGACGGTCATGCCTCGGCGCGGATCGGGGAGATCGACACCGAAGCCCTGCGCGCGAGCATGGCGGATGGCGTCGTCGCGGTGATCCCCGGCTTTCAGGGCGTCGCCCTGGGGGAGCGCGTCACGACGTTGGGCCGGGGCGGGTCGGATACGTCGGCGGTCGCGATGGCGGCGGCGATGAAGGCCGACCGCTGCGACATCTATACCGATGTCGACGGCGTCTACACGACCGACCCGCGCATCGTCCCACGGGCGCGCAAGCTGTCCAAGGTGACGTATGAAGAGATGCTCGAACTCGCGAGCGTGGGAGCGAAAGTGCTCCAGACGCGCTCGGTCGGGCTGGCGATGAAGGAAAAGGTCAGGGTTCGCGTATTGTCCTCTTTCGAGGATGGCGACGGGCCGAAACGCGGAACGCTCATCGTGGGCGAAGAGGAAATCGACGACATGGAACGCCAGCTCATCACCGGCATCGCGCATGACAAGAACGAAGCGAAGATCACGCTGGCGAGCGTGCCTGACCGCCCTGGCTCGGTCGCCGCGATCTTTACCCCGCTCGCCGATGCGGGGATCAATGTCGACATGATCGTCCAGAACGTCGCGCATTCGGCGAAGTCGACCGACGTCACCTTTACCGTCCCCGCCGCCGATTTGCCGCGCAGTCTCGAAGTGCTCGATAGCAACAAGGATGCGATCGGGTTCGACACGCTCGTCCACGACACGCGCGTCGCGAAGATTTCGGTCGTCGGCGTCGGGATGCGCAGCCATGCGGGCGTCGCGGCGACGATGTTCCAGACGTTGGGCGAACGCGGAATCAACATTCAGGTCATCACGACGAGCGAGATCAAGGTCAGCGTGCTGATCGAGGAAGATTATACCGAACTCGCCGTGCGGGTGCTTCATACCGCCTATGGCCTTGATGCCGAGCATGATGCTGGCTGAACGGCGGGCGGCCTGATCGAGGGAGCATTCGCTTCGCCGCGAAATTCATCTAAGGCGGCGCGATGAACGATACAGTATCGACAGGCGCCGAGCGCCTTCGCCGCCGGATGGCGCGCGGCACCGACTTCCTGGGCAGTGAGGTCGCGATCATGGCGGGAGCGATGTCGTGGGTCAGCGAGCGCAACCTCGTCGCGGCGATGTCCAATGCGGGTGGTTTCGGGGTGATCGCGTGCGGCGCGATGACGACAGACCTGCTCGACAAGGAAATCGCGGCGACGCGCGCGATGACCGACAAGCCGTTCGGCGTGAACCTGATCACGATGCATCCCGATCTGTTCGCGCTGATCGATGTCTGCGCGAAGCATGCGGTCGGCCATGTCGTGCTGGCGGGTGGATTACCCCCCAAAGGCAGCCTCGAAGCGATCAAGGCGGTCAGAAAAGACGGGGGCTCCGCGAAGGTCATCTGTTTCGCGCCGACGCTGGCGATGGCGAAGAAGCTGATACGGTCGGGCGTCGATGCACTGGTGATCGAGGGGATGGAAGCGGGCGGGCATATCGGCCCTGTATCGACCAGCGTGCTGGCGCAGGAAATGCTGCCCGAGATCGGTGAGCAGGTGCCTGTTTTCGTCGCGGGTGGGATCGGGCGCGGCGAAGCGATTGCGGGCTATCTCGATATGGGTGCGGCGGGGGTTCAGCTCGGCACGCGCTTCGTCTGCGCCACCGAATCGATCGCGCATGCCAATTTCAAGAAGGCGTTCATCCGCGCCAGCGCGCGCGATGCGGTCGCGAGCGTTCAGCTCGATCCGCGCCTGCCTGTCATCCCCGTGCGCGCGCTGAAGAATGCGGCGGGCGAATCGTTCGGCGCGAAGCAGCGCGAGGTCGCGCAGTCGCTCGATTCGGGGCAAGTCGAAATGCTCGAAGCGCAATTGCAGATCGAACATTATTGGGCAGGCGCGCTCCGCCGCGCGGTCATCGACGGCGATGTCGAACATGGCTCGGTCATGGCGGGCCAGTCGGTCGGTATGGTGACGAAGGAAGAACCGATCGCTGACATCATCGCGGCATTGATGGACGAGGCCGCGACCGCGCTGGAAAAACGTGTCGGTTAAGCGCGGGGCTTCAGAAGGACGAAATTGACCGCGAAGAGAATCGCGAGCGCATAGTCGATCAGCGCGAAAACGAAGCTGTCGGGACCGACCGCGCCGCGCGCGTACAGCAACGTCATCGGGATCGCGAAGCTGCATTTGGAGACGATTCCGACCGGAATGACGGGGCGGAACCGCACCGGGTCGCTGGCGATAAGCAGATAGGCGAGTTGAGTCGCGGCGGCAGCGCCCGCAAAGCCGTACAGCCATTGCGTATCGGGGGAGAGCGGCGCGCGAAAATAAAGCGATAGCGTCGCTGCCAGCCCGTAGACCCCCGCAAGCGCAAAACTGATCCGTGCGAACCGCATCGCCATCTTCCTCATCAATCGGCAGCGACTTGGGGTCGGCCCTAACGCTTCGTTAACCTGTTGGGCCGATGGTGCCACGACGCCGGGGGGCAGTCGAGGTTATCATGACGAAGCAGAATAGCGGCCCTGTCGGATCGGTTCCCATCCTTTCAGGGGCGATCGCGCTGGCGCTGGCCGGATGCGCGACCAAGCCCGCCGTCATCGCCGAAGCGCCGCCGCCTCCGGTCGCCGCGCCTCAACCTGTGGCGATGCCCAAGGGTGGCTATGCAGGCATGACGATCCCCGCGCGGTTGCCCGATGGCGATTATGCGACCCCCAATCGCGACCTGTCGCCCGCCGCGAGCGTCTGGCATTTCCGTGTCGCGCTGAATGTCGCCGCGCTGGCGTGTCGCGGTGCGCAGTCCGATGTGATCGTCACCGGATACAATGCGCTGCTGACCCGCGCGAAAGCACCGTTGTCGAATGCGGAGGCGGCCTATGCCGCGCAGTATAAGGCCGCCGACGCGGCGCATTGGCGCGCGGATTACGATAACGACATGACGCGGCTGTACAATTTCTTCTCGCAAAGCCCCGCGCGTGACGGCTTCTGCGCAGCCGCCGCAGCAACGGTGGCGGAGGCGGCCGATGTCGATGCCGCCGCACTGCCCGGCTTTGCGGCGGGGCGGCTCGCGGTGCTCGAACGGCCTTTTACGGATTTCTATCGCGCCTATGATGCGTGGCGGGCGGGCGAAGCGCCGCCGCAGCAGCCCATTTACGCCATCGCCGCGACCGCTCAGCCCGCTCCGCCCGTGGTGCGACCCGCGGCGCCGGGGGTCAAACCGCGACTCGAGCTCGACCCCAGCGTTTTCGCCGACGACAGCCTGGCGCACTGATCAGCCGAGGCGGAACAGCGATTCGACAGGGCGATCGAGCGCCGCCGCCAGTTTGAGCGCGAGGATCGTCGAGGGGACGAAGACGCCGTTTTCGACGGTGTTGATCGTTTTGCGACTGACCCCGATCATCTCCGCCAGCGCGGCCTGCGTCAGGCCGAGCCGGTCGCGTTCGTCCTTCAGTGTGTTGAGCAGCGTGTCGGTCATCGTGCCGCGCGGAGTTCGAGCGTAGCAAAGCTCACCATCGCCGCGAACAGCCCCGCCGTCGCGACCACCCGCGATACATCATAGCTTGCGAGCATCGCATCATGCGCGAACGGCGCGGTCAGCAATGCGGCGATGAGGCTGGCCCAGAAACCGGCGGTACAGCTCATCCGTCGATGTTCGCGCACGACCTCGTCGTCGAGCAGGCGGTTGAGTTCGCTGTCGGGGTGCAGCCAGCGACGCCAGGGTAGCAACGTCAGCGCACAGACCATCGCAACGCCGAGCCACAACCCATCGACGAAATCGCTTTGCTTCATCGTCATACCGACGAGCTCGGCCATCAACAGGACCGTGCCAAGGACGTAAAGCATGATTGCCCACGCCCGGCTCTTGGTTTCGGCGAGTTCGATCATGTTCATCATTATCTCCAGGTAACCTATGGGTTACATGTCACCTGAAGGTGACACCGTCAAGCGGGTTTCTTCGCGACTCGGGTTCGGTTAACGGACGCGCGATGGACGATGACGATCTCGACCGGCCGCAGGGCGGACGCTTCACGGGCAGCGAGCACCGCTTTCCGCTGCGCGTGTATTTCGAGGATACCGACCTGTCGGGGGTCGTCTATCACGCCAATTATCTGCGCTATATGGAACGCGCGCGGTCGGACATGCTGCGCGTTGCGGGGATCGACCAGCGCGCGACGATCGAGGCGGGCGAGGGGGCGTATGCGATCGTCGATCTGGCGATCCGCTATCGCGCGCCAGCGAAGCTCGATGACGCGCTGATCGTCGTCAGTCAGGTGACGCGCGCGAGTCCCGCGAGCGTCGTCATTCATCAAACAGTCAGGCGCGGCGCGGTTGTACTGACGCAAGCGGACGTTACGGCAGCCCTGGTCGCGCCGTCGGGGCGCCCGATGCGTCAGCCGCGCGCCTGGCTCGACATTTATCAACGGTTGGTTGCGCTGGGCGACCAAGAATTGCGCAGCCTAGAGGGAAATGCATGAATCCGGTTTTCAACATGGATGCGGCGACGATGTCGCCCGTCGCGCTGTTCCTTCAGGCCGACTGGGTCGTGAA
>JAPKCG010000133.1 GCA_028823055.1 Sphingomonas bacterium | reverse complement strand
CTCAAGGGCTGGCGCGACATGACGGTCAAGCACGGCATCGAACCGCAACAGCAGTTCGACCTGACCAAGGGCAAGAACGCCACCGACATGAAGATGACGATCGACGCGATGGACTTGCTCTTTCGCGGTCGGATCGACGGGTTCGGGATCATGTCGTCGGACAGCGACTTCATGCCGCTGGCGATGCGGATTCGTCAGGATGGCCTGCCCGTCTATGGCTTTGGCGGCGGCAAGACGCCCGAGGCGTTCAAACAGGCCTGCACGCGCTTCATCGATGTCGATGTGTTGCTGAAGGAAAAGGTCGCGCCCAAGCCGCCACGCGCGGAAGTACCGATCGACGACGCCCTCCCCGCCCCGATCGGCAATGGTGCGGTCGCCAAGGTTGGCAATGGCACCGGCAATGCGACGAAGCCGACGAGCACGGTGGACGACGATCTCGTCAAGCTCCTCATCGATGCGTATGACTCGGTCAAGCGCGACGAACGCGGCTATGTCAGCCTGTCGGCGATGGGTCAGCTGGCGGGCAACCGATCAAGCTTCGACGCGCGCAACTATGGCTATCGCCGCCTCAGCGACCTGATCCAGGCGGTGCCCAATTTCCAGACCGAACGCCGCGACGATGGGCGGTTGTTCGTTAAACGTGTGCGGTGATGGCTGCTCGTGCCCCGCACGACTGCGCCGCAGCCCGTCAGGTCACGCATCGAGGATAATTTTTTGCTCGACGATGCAGGGGCCTTCGAAGCTTACGGCAAAACCGGACTAATCGACGGGGAAATCAACAACGTGAATGCGCAGCACCGACCGCATGCTCGGATCAAATCCCGCCTGCAGGTCGCGCTATCCAATGCCCTGCGCGGCATCGACAGTAAATTTGAACCGATCGACGGGTCAACGGTCTCCACCGATCAGCTTTAATTGGTTGTCAGCGGGGCAGACATCATGCCGCCCCGCCTTCAATCACCGCGTCAGCTTCTTATACGCCAATCGCGTCGGGCGATCCGCGGCGTCGCCCAGACGGCGGCGCTTGTCCTCTTCGTAGCTTTCGTAATTGCCCTCGAACCATTCGACATGGCTGTCGCCCTCGAACGCCAGGATGTGCGTCGCGAGACGATCGAGGAAGAAGCGGTCATGGCTGATGACGACCGCGCAACCCGCGAACGTCTCCAGCGCCTCTTCGAGCGCGCGCAGCGTTTCGACGTCGAGATCGTTGGTCGGCTCGTCGAGCAGGAGGACGTTGCCGCCCTCCTTGAGCATCTTGGCCATGTGGACGCGGTTGCGTTCGCCGCCCGATAGCTGGCCGACCTTTTTCTGCTGGTCCTGCCCACGGAAATTGAACGCGCCGACATAAGCGCGCGTCCCCATGTCCTGCTTGCCGAAGCGGAAGACTTCGAGTTCGTCCGAAATTTCCTGCCAGACATTCTTGTTGGGATCGAGATCGTCGCGGCTCTGGTCGACATAGCCGAGCTTGACGGTCGACCCGACGTCGATCGTTCCTTCGTCGGGCTGTTCCTGCCCGGTGATCAGCTTGAACAAGGTCGATTTGCCCGCGCCGTTCGGCCCGATGACGCCGACGATCCCGCCGGGCGGCAGCGTGAAATCGAGATTGTCGAACAACAGCTTGTCGCCATAGGATTTGGTCAGGCCCTGCGCCTCGATGACCTTGCCGCCCAATCGCTCGGGCAGCTGGATCATGATCTGCGCCTTGCCGACCGAGCGGTTTTCCTGCGCCTCCATCAATTGTTCGAAATTGCGGATACGCGCCTTCGACTTGGTCTGGCGGGCCTTGGGCGTCTGACGCATCCAGGCGAGTTCGTCCTGAATTGCCTTCTGCTTGCCCTGCTCCTCACGCTCTTCCTGTTCGAGGCGCTTGGATTTCTTTTCGAGATAGCCCGAATAATTCGATTCGTAGGTGTAATACCGCCCTCGATCGAGTTCGAGGACCCAATTGACGACGTTATCGAGGAAATAGCGGTCATGGGTCACGAGGATGACGTTGCCCGCATATTCTTTGAGATAGTTCTCCAGCCACGAGACGCTTTCGGCGTCGAGATGGTTGGTCGGTTCATCGAGCAGCAGGATTTCGGGCTTTTCGAGGAGCAGCTTGCAAAGCGCGACGCGGCGCTTTTCACCGCCCGACAGGTTGTCGACTGGCGAATCGCCCGGCGGGCAGCGCAGTGCCTCCATCGCGACCTCAAGCTGGTTGTCGAGCGTCCAGCCGTCGACCGCGTCGATCTTGGCCTGAAGCTCGCCCATTTCTTCCATCAGCGCGTCGAAATCGGTGTCCTCCTGCGGGTCGCCCATTTCGGCGGAGATCGCATTGAACCGGTCCACCAGGTCCGCAATCGGGCGCACGCCGTCCTTGACGTTGCCCATCACGTCCTTCGACGGATCGAGCTGCGGCTCCTGCGGCAGATAACCGACCTTGATCCCCTCGGCGGCCCATGCCTCGCCGACGAATTCGGTATCGATCCCCGCCATGATCTTCATCAGCGTCGATTTGCCCGATCCATTTGGACCGATGATCGCGATCTTGGCAGTGGGCAGGAATTGCAGGTGAATATTATTGAGCACCGGCTTTGGGGCCCCGGGGAAGGTCTTGGTCAGGCCCTTCATGACATAGCTGTATTGGACGGCCATCGGGCGCGTGCTCCGTAGTTGAAATTGGGTAAATTTATGCGTGCCGCATGTAAGGCGCGGCCCCGCCGTTGGCAAACGCTGCGCTGCGGCTTAACCCTGTTTGTCATGAAGAGACTCAGCCTCCGCGCGGCGTTCGCCGCCTCCGCCGCTGCGACGATGGTCGTGGCCCCCGCCTTTGTTCAGTCGGCGCTGGCACAGCGGGCAATGCCGCCTGCCCCCGCGCCGGTCGATGCGAAGGTTGCGGCGCTGCGGGACGCCGCGCTCAAAGACGATCTCGCATATGACATCGTCGAGGGGCTGACGACCGAAGTCGGCCAGCGGCTCGCCGCGACCGAGGCGGAGGCGCGGGCGCGGACCTGGGCAGTTGCCAGACTGACCTCGCTCGGTTTCAAGAACGTCCACATCGAAACTTATAAGATGCCCGTCTGGCTACGCGGCACCGAGACGGCGGAAATCACCGCACCTTTCCAGCAAAAATTGATGCTTACAGCGCTCGGTAATTCCGGTGCGACGCCGGCGGGCGGCGTGACGTTGCCGGTGGTGATCTTCAAAACCTATGGCGATCTCGTCGCCGCACCGGTGGGCAGCCTCAAGGGCAGGATCGCCTATGTCGGCAACGCGATGGAGCCGACGCAGGACGGGTCGAGCTATGGCGCATACGGCATGGCGCGCTTCGTCGGTCCCGCGATCGCGGCATCGAAGGGCGCGGCGGCAATCGTCATCCGCTCGATCGGCACCGACCATCATCGCAATCCACACACCGGCGGCACGAACTGGCCCGAAGGGCTGAAACCGATCCCCGCCGCCGCGTTGTCGGTCCCCGATGCGATGCAGCTCGAACGAATCGCCGCGCGTGGCAAACCGGTCACGATGCATCTGACGCTGACCCCGCGTTTCGGGGGAACGGGCGAATCGGGCAACGTCATCGCGGAGGTCCCTGGCAGTGACCCCGGCGCGGGCATCGTCCTGATTGGCGGCCATCTCGACAGCTGGGACCTCGGCACCGGCGCGATCGATGATGCCAGCGGCGTGGCGATCACCACCGCTGCGGCGAAGCGGATCATGGACGCGGGTACGCCCCGCCGGACGATCCGCGTCGTGTGGTTCGGCGCAGAGGAGCCGGGCGGCTACGGCGGCAAGGAATATACGCGAGTCCACGGAAAAGAGCATCATGCCGCCGCCGCCGAAAGCGATTTCGGCGCGGATCGGATCTGGCGATTCGAAACCAACCTGCCCGATGGTGCCGCCGCGGTCGGTGACCGGCTTGCCAGCGCGCTTGCCCCGCTGGGTATTTCGCGCGGCAGCGGTGTCGCGGGTGATGGCACCGATGTCGGCCCGACGATGGCGACCGGCGTCGCCGCGATCGACCTCAATCAATCGGGGCTGCGCTATTTCGATACGCACCATACGCCCGACGACACGATCGACCGGATCGATCCCGAGCAATTACGGCAAAATGTGGCGGCGTGGACTGCGATGTTAGCGATTGTCGCAAATTCGCCTGAGGAAATCGGTCGCGTAAACCCCAAGAAATAGGGCATTTTCATGACAAGCCTTGCTGCAACATGAATTAATCCGGTTGACCGAGACGAGCCGTGCGCTATGCGGGCCGCTTCGCATCGGCAACGGGTCGGCTGCGAAATATATCAAATGCTTTTATCTGGGAGCACCCGAATGAAGAAGATCGCTTTCGTTCTCGCTGCCGCCGGCCTGATGTCCGTCGCTGCATGCTCGAAGTCGCCCGAAGCGGCAGCTGTCGAGAACAACGCCGACATGGTCGCCGACAACATGGACATGATGGCCGACAACATGGCCGACATGTCGAACACGACGATGAACCCGCTCGCGGAAGACAATAAGGAAGCGGTCGCAGAAAACCTCAGCGACGCAGCCGACAACGTCCGTGACGCAGCTGAAGAAAAAGCTGACCACATGTAATCAAGCCGTGACGGATCGGGAAAAGACAGCATCATGCGCTTGACCGGATCGGTAACGCTGGCGGCCGCGATGGGATTATTGTCCCTCGCGGCCTGCCATAAATCGCCCGAGGCGATGACGGTCGATAACAAGGCCGATATGCTTGCCAGGGACCTTGAGGCGCGCGCCGACAACATGTCTGCGATAGCTGATACGATGGCCAACGACAGCGCCGCCGCCGCGATGAGCAATGCCGCCAGCGCGATCGACGATGAAGCGGACCAAGTTCGCGACGCTGCGGATGCCAAGATCGCCAACATGCAATGATTTGATTTGACGCATTGCCGCTCCAACCGGCATGTGACGCGGCGTTTCCCGATGGAAGCGCCGTTTTTGATTCAGTGATAAGTACGACCGATTCGCAAGCAGTGCGAACAGCGGGCTTGACGGTGGGGCCTGTAGCTCAATGGTTAGAGCTGGCCGCTCATAACGGCTAGGTTGCGGGTTCGAGTCCTGCCGGGCCCACCAAAGTTTCGATCCTTTTCGCACCTTTTTGCAAATCGGCTTGCGTAGCGCCGCCTGCACGCCTAGGTCCGGCGCTCGCCCACGTCGGGGAGTGGCGCAGTCCGGTAGCGCGCCTGCTTTGGGAGCAGGATGTCGCAGGTTCGAATCCTGTCTCCCCGACCACTTTATCGCAAAAGCGACGGATTTCCGCCATTTTGCATGTGCTCCGTTAGGGTGTCGGCCACATAACCGACACACATAAGCGGCACACATGCGGAAAGGTCACCATCCGATGTGCCGCATCCCGCACACCCGTCGCCGCGACGGCCGCTACATCTTCCGACGCCGCGTCCATTACCGAAATATTATCTCCCTTCCGCTAGGCATCGCGCTGGGCACCGCTGACCCCAAGGTCGCGCGCGTCCGCGCGGCGATGCTCTCGGCGCGCTTCATGAGCGTAAAGACTAACGTGGATGCGATGCTGGAAACCGGACCCGCGCTGACAGGCGAGCAGATCGAAGGCCTCTTCCGCGACGCACTCGAGCACGAACTGCGCAGCCTTCTCAACGATGCTCATGGCAATGCCCCTTGGTCGGACTCGGTGCCCGACGTCGCGAGCGAGATCGCTGAGGCCAGCCGGATCCTGCGCCGTCCCAATCGACCGTATGCGCCTGTGGATGGGCGGCGCGACGCGCCGCCAGAACCGGGAGAGAACAGCCACCTCGACGGGCCTGCTTTCTATGCCGCGCAGATCCTCGCCAACCTTGGCGACGAGCAGGTCGCCGCCATGCTGTCCGCGATCGGCGCGCCCGTGCATGCTGGCATTTTGGAGACTGCGCGCACTCACATCATCCGCGGGATGGGCAAAGGGGCCGAGCTTGCGCGACGAGCCTTTGACGATGAGGTGCTCGACGCGCCCGACCCGCTGAAGGTTCTGACCGCCAACCTTGGACCGAAACCGACAAGCATGTCGGCGAATATCATCCAGCATCCGATGGCGAGCGCCAACGCGACGATCACCGCGGCCGCTCCCAACAACCCCTTTGTGATCTTTGATTCCCGTCCATTCAGCGCTGCCATCGATGACATCGTGGCCGAGCTCAAGGCGGAAGGCATCTGGAGCGGGGACTGCGCGCAGCAGCGACGGATCATGCAGACCTTCGCCTGGATCACAGGCGACAAGCCCCTCGGCGCCTATACCCATCTCGATGTCGCCGCTTTCAAGAAGGCACTGCTACGGATTCCGGTCAACTTCTCGTTTGGCACCCTCGAGAAGGGCACGATGGCGCAGCCCTTCGTCGAAATCGCCGCTGAGCTGCCCGCGATGACCGATGCCACCCGCCGCAACCCCAAGACGATCAATCGCGATTTGTCTTTCCTTCAGACGGTGTCGAAGCACCTTTCCGAAACCTGCTGGAAAAGTCGCAACGCGACCCCGCTCGTTCTCGACTTTGGCGCAGCACGGCTGATGGTGAAGGGCAATGGCGATGATCTGCGGCCACCATGGCGGCGTGCGCATCTCGAATGCCTGTTCGCCTCACCGATCTATACCGGCAATGACGGCGCGAAGCAGCGTCTCAAGGCGAATGGGTCACGGCTCGTCGTCCAGCACGACGCTGCCTACTTCGCCCCACTGCTATGGTATTATACCGCCGCCTGCCGCGAGGAGATCTGCGGGCTGGAGGTCGCCGACGTCATCGGCGATTACGAGACGCCCTATCTGCACATTCAGGACAACATGACCCGCGGACACGACGGTGAGAAGGCTGGCGAGAAGCGCGCCGCTCGCAACCGTCGCCTCCCGATCCCGCGCGAGCTCATCCGGCTCGGGTTCCTCGACTATGTTCACGCAATTGCGGCCGAGGGGCACACAGCACTGTTTCCTGAATGCTATGTCGCCGAGAAGAAGCGCGGGGGTGCGTTCTTCTACGAACGGGCATGGCGGCACATGGTCGACTATATAGCTGATCAGATGCTGCTGCCCCCGGCGTCGAATGGCAAAGGCGCCGATATCCACTCGATCCGCGCGCTCGGTAGCAGTTTTTATGAGGTCGATGGGGTCAACGAAATACTTCGCGCCGACGTTATGGGTCACGCGCGCACTGGAACCAATGCAAAGCATTATTCCAAGCGTGAGCTAACTGAGGGGCTTGAGGTGATCTTACGAGAGCGTCTAAGCTTTATCGAACGTTACGTGCCCGTGATTACAGATCGATTAAGACCCGCGCCTATCAGGCTACTGCCCATCGAGCTGCGAACCAGGACAGGCTCATCACGCGCTCGTAAAAAACGCTCTGACGCGAAAAATATATAATTGGATTTCTATAATCGGCAATAGGAATCCTGTCCTCTGATTTTCTCTGTGTTTTTAGACGAGTAGGTTTAAAGTCATGACACCTCCCCAACACCGCCCAGCAATACGTGCCGTTAGCTTTGAAGATGTCGGTAGCGCCATTGGGCGTCTATTTGAAATTGCTAAATTCAGAACCCATCAGGGTAAACGAGTCGCCGACTTCTTGTTAGCATGGTGGGACGGCGATCAGTGGGGTCACTTTCCTATCTTGCATCTCTCGAATTGCGACGCCATCATCGCAGAAGATATGCTGATTATCATGGCTAACTTGTCGAAGGGTGAGGTTACCTATGCCTACGACTGGGGGTATCGAGAAGAAATGGAGGCACTTATCGATCAATGGAGAACGGATGCATTGACAGAAGATAACGATGATTGAGATCCCTTAATGGCGAAAAAGATAAATCTATAGTTCCGCCATATTATTCTTAATAAGGCGTCACCTACTTTTAATAGATATCGCGAAA
>JAPKCG010000132.1 GCA_028823055.1 Sphingomonas bacterium | reverse complement strand
GTCGGACCGACTTGCCGACCCCGCCATCCCGCTGAAATCTCTCGCCTGAGGGTTCGACAAGTCGGTCCGACCTGCTAATCCTCGGCGAAACAATATAGCCGGAGAGGGCATGACCCCCGATTTCGATTTTGCGCTGGGTGAAACCGCGGAGATGATCCGCGATACGACGCAGCGTTTCGCCACCGACAAGATCATGCCGCTCGCGGCCAGGATCGACGCCGACGACTGGTTCCCGCGCGACCTGTGGCCCGCGATGGGCGAGCTGGGCCTGCATGGCATCACCGTCGCGGAAGAAGACGGCGGCCTCGGCCTCGGTTATCTCGAACATGTCGTCGCGGTCGAGGAGGTCAGCCGCGCGTCGGCGTCGATCGGCCTCAGCTATGGCGCGCACTCGAACCTGTGCATCAACCAGATCAGCCGCTGGGCGAGCGCAGAGCAAAAAGCGAAATATCTCCCCAAGCTGATCTCGGGCGAGCATGTCGGAAGCCTCGCCATGTCCGAAGCGTCGGCAGGCTCCGACGTCGTCTCGATGAAGCTGCGCGCCGAGGCGGTCGAGGGCGGATACGTCCTCAACGGCACCAAATTCTGGATCACCAACGCCGCCTATGCCGATACGCTCGTCGTTTATGCGAAGACGGGTGACGGAGAAAATGGGGGGGGATCGCGCGGGATCACCGCCTTCCTGATCGAAAAGGATTTCGACGGCTTCTCGATCGGGCAGAAGATCGACAAGATGGGGATGCGCGGATCGCCGACCGCCGAACTCGTCTTCGACGATTGTTTCGTTGCCGACAGCCAGGTCATGGGTCCGCACAACGGCGGCGTCGGCGTGTTGATGAGCGGGCTCGATTACGAACGCGCGGTGCTTGCGGGGATTCAGCTCGGCATCATGCAGGCGTGTCTCGACGTCGTCGTCCCCTATGTCCGCGAACGCCAGCAATTCGGTCAGGCGATCGGCCATTTCCAGCTGATGCAGGCCAAGATCGCGGACATGTACGTCGCGCTCAATTCGTCGCGCGCCTATGTCTATGCGGTGGCGCGCAGCTGCGACGCGGGCAAAACGACGCGGTTCGATGCGGCGGGCGCGATCCTGCTCGCGAGCGAGAATGCGGTGAAGGTCGCGCTTGAGGCGATTCAGGCGCTGGGCGGTGCGGGCTATACCAAGGATTGGCCCGTCGAACGCTTCATGCGCGATGCCAAGTTGCTCGACATCGGCGCGGGCACCAACGAAATCCGCCGCATGCTGATCGGCCGCGAACTGATCGGCGCGGCACCGCGGGTCGCGCAATGAGGTCGAACCGATGACCGCCCCCTTCCTCGACACGAAACTGTCGCGCGACAGCGACGATTTCCGTGCCAATGCTGCGCACAATGCTGCACTCGCCGACCGCCTGCGCGGCGATGTCGCGCGCGCCGCGCTGGGCGGCGGCGCGTCGTCGCGCGACCGGCACACCAGCCGTGGCAAGCTGCTCCCGCGCGACCGGGTCGAACGGCTGCTCGACGCAGGCGCGCCGTTTCTCGAAATCGGTCAGCTCGCCGCCAACGGCCTGTACGACGACGCAGTGCCCGGCGCCGGCCTGATCTGCGGCATTGGCCGCGTGGCGGGCCGTCAGGTGATGATCGTCTGCAACGATGCCACGGTCAAAGGCGGCACCTATTATCCGATGACGGTCAAGAAGCATCTGCGCGCGCAGGAAATCGCGGTCGAGAACCGCTTGCCGTGCATCTACCTCGTCGACAGCGGCGGCGCGAACCTGCCGCATCAGGCGGAAGTCTTCCCCGACCGCGATCATTTTGGGCGCATCTTCTTCAATCAGGCGCAGATGTCGGCGCAACAAATCCCGCAGATCGCATGCGTCATGGGCAGCTGCACCGCAGGCGGCGCGTATGTTCCCGCGATGAGCGACGAGACGATCATCGTGCGCGGTCAGGGCACGATCTTCCTTGCTGGCCCGCCACTGGTCAAGGCCGCGACGGGCGAGGTCATCAGCGCCGAGGAACTGGGCGGGGCCGACACGCATGGCCGCCTGTCGGGCGTCGTCGATCACGTTGCCGACAATGACGATCACGCGTTGACGATCGTCCGCGATATCGTCGGGACGTTGCCGATCCAGACGGGCGCAGACGTCAATTATGCGCTCCCCCGCGCGCCCGCGTTTCCGGCGGACGATCTGTACGGCATCGTTCCCCAGGACGTGCGCGCGCCCTATGACGTCCATGAAGTCATCGCGCGGCTGGTCGACGGTTCCGAATTCCACGAATTCAAATCGCTCTACGGCACCAGCCTCGTCTGCGGCTTTGCGCATATCCACGGGCTTCCCGTCGCGATCCTCGCCAATAACGGCGTATTGTTCAGCGAAAGCGCGCAAAAAGGCGCACATTTCATCGAACTCGCCTGCCAGCGCCGTATCCCGCTCCTGTTCCTCCAGAATATCAGCGGCTTCATGGTCGGTGGCAAATATGAGGCGGAGGGGATCGCCAAACACGGCGCGAAGCTCGTCACCGCCGTCGCGACCGCCAGCGTCCCCAAGATCACGATCCTGATCGGCGGCAGTTTCGGCGCGGGCAATTACGGCATGTGCGGGCGCGCCTATTCCCCGCGCTTCCTCTTCACCTGGCCCAACAGCCGGATCAGCGTCATGGGCGGCGAACAGGCGGCAAGCGTGCTGGCGACGGTCCACCGCGACGCCGACGACTGGACACCCGATCAGGCCGAGGCGTTCAAGGCCCCGATCCGCGCGACCTATGAGCAAGAGGGCAACCCCTGGCACGCCACCGCGCGGCTATGGGACGACGGCATCATCGACCCCGCGCAAACCCGCGACGTCCTCGGCCTCGCGCTCGAAGCCTGCCTCAACGCCCCCATCCCCGAACGCGCGTCGTTCGGCGTGTTCCGGATGTGACCATGATCCAATCGCTCCTCATCGCCAATCGCGGCGAGATCGCCTGCCGTATCATCCGCACCGCGCGCGCGATGGGTATCCGCACGATCGCGATCTATTCCGACGCCGACGCCCGCGCGCTCCATGTTCGCGAGGCGGATGAGGCGGTACATATCGGCGCGTCGCCCGCCCGCGAAAGCTATCTCGTCGGCGACCGCATCATCGCCGCCGCAAGCGATAGCGGGGCCGAGGCGATCCACCCCGGCTACGGTTTCCTCTCCGAAAACGCCGATTTCGCCCAAGCCGTGATCGACGCCGGCATCATCTGGGTCGGCCCCAATCCCGACAGCATCCGCGCGATGGGGCTGAAGGATGCGGCCAAGGAGCGGATGATCGCGGCGGGCGTGCCCGTCACGCCCGGCTATCTCGGCGAGGACCAGAACCCCGACCACTTGAAGCGTGAGGCCGATGCGATCGGCTATCCGGTCCTCATCAAGGCGGTCGCGGGCGGCGGCGGCAAGGGGATGCGCCGCGTCGACGACGAAGCCGACTTCGCCGACGCGCTCGTCTCGTGCCAGCGCGAGGCTGAATCGTCGTTCGGCAACACCCAGGTACTGATCGAGAAATACATCCTCTCACCACGGCATATCGAGGTGCAGGTCTTCGGCGACACTCAGGGCAACGTCGTCCATCTGTTCGAACGCGACTGCTCGCTTCAGCGCCGCCACCAGAAGGTGATCGAGGAGGCCCCCGCCCCCGGCATGGACGCCGACACCCGCGCCGCGATCTGCGCCGCCGCGGTCAAGGCGGCCAAAGCGGTCGACTATGTCGGCGCGGGCACGATCGAATTCATCGCCGACGCCAGCGAAGGTCTGCGCGCCGATCGCATCTGGTTCATGGAAATGAACACCCGGCTCCAGGTCGAACATCCCGTGACCGAGGAAATCACCGGGCAGGATCTCGTCGAATGGCAGCTCCGCGTCGCGTCGGGCGAACCGCTGCCCAAGCGGCAGGACGAACTCGCCATCGACGGTCATGCGATGGAAGCGCGGCTCTATGCCGAGGATCCCGCCAAGGGCTTCCTCCCCTCGATCGGGCGGCTCGACCGGTTCGATCTGGGCGACGCCACCCGGGTCGATACCGGCGTCGAGCAGGGCGCGGAGATTTCGCCCTTTTACGACCCGATGATTGCCAAGGTCATCGCCTGGGGCACGACACGCGAGGAAGCGCGCGAAACGCTCGCCGATGCGCTCGATGAGGCGGTCGTCTGGCCAGTGCGGTCGAATGCAGGGTTTCTGGTCCAGGCGCTCGACCATCCCGCCTTCGTCGCCGCCGATCTCGACACCGGCCTGATCGCGCGTGAGGGCGATGCGCTGATGCCGCCCGCGATGCCGAGCGACGAAGCCCTTGCCGATGCCGCCGCCGCGCTGGCGGACGCCGGGCCGTTCGCGGGATTCCGCCTCAACGCAGCGCCGCGCCGCGATGCGGTTTTTCTGCTCGACGGCGAACCCGTCACGATCGATTTTGCGGAGGCCGAGGGCGATGCCACGACCGGCGACACCGCGCTGCTCGTCTCCGAAGGCGGCCAGACCTGGGAATTGTCGCACTGGCGCGCGATCGGCGCGGCGGCAGGCGGCGCGGCGGATGGCGCGATCCTGTCGCCGATGCCCGGCCGCATCATCGCGGTCGCGGTCGCCGCCGGAGAGGCCGTCACCAAGGGCCAGAAGTTGCTGACGCTCGAAGCGATGAAGATGGAACACAGCCTCGTCGCCCCGTTCGACGGCATCGTCGCCGATCTTGCCGCGAGCGAAGGCGCGCAGGTGACCGAAGGCGCGACGCTTGCCCGAATCGAACGCAGCGAATGAACCGGCCGGGATGAACCAGGCGGCGCTCGAACGGCTCGCCGCACGTATCGCACCCGGTCCGTTGGGCGAAATGGTCCGGCTGTCGGGGGGCGCGACGCAACAACTCTGGCGCTTTTCGATCGGCGATGTATCCTATGTCTTGCGCCGTCACGGACAAGGCGCACCACCCGCCGCAATCGGCGTGTCGCTGTCGGACGAAGCTCGATTGATCGAGGCGGCGGGGGCAAAGGGTGTTCCCGTCCCCCGCATCGTCCATGTCCTGACGCCCGAAGACGATCTTGGCGATGGCTTCGTCATGGTACATGTCGCGGGCGAGGCGCTGGGCGCGCGGATCGTGCGCTCGCCGGACCTGGCCACGGCGCGACAGCGGCTCGCCCGACAATGCGGCGACGCGCTTTCACGCATCCATGCGATCGACACGCGAAAGCTGACCGGACTCGCCCGCCAGTCACCCGCAGACATCGTCGAACAGTGGCACCGCGCCTACCGCGACGGCACGGTCCGCCGCCCGGTGTTCGAGGCGGCGTTTCGCTGGCTCGGCGCGCAGTGTCCCGAACCGTCCGCCGCCCCCGCGCTCGTGCATGGCGATTTCCGCAACGGCAACATCATGGTCGATGCGGACGGCCTTGCCGCCGTCCTCGACTGGGAACTCGCGCATATCGGCGACCCGATGGAGGATCTCGGCTGGATTTGCGTCAATTCGTGGCGCTTCGGACGTACCGACCTGCCCGTCGGTGGGTTCGGCTCGAGCGACGATTTCTACGCCGGGTACGAAGCGGCGGGCGGCCATATCGACCGCGCCAACGTGCGATGGTGGGAAATGCTCGGCACGCTGCGCTGGGGTGTGATGACGACCGGCTCGCTGGCCCGCGTGCGCGACGGCGATATGAGCATCGAGCGCGCGATGATCGCGCGGCGGACGTCGGAAACCGAAATCGACCTTGTCGCGATGCTTGCCGCCTGATGCAGGACGACCCCACCCCGCAGGAAATCCTAACCCGCGTCGCGCATTTCCTGCGGCAGGCGGCAATGCCCGCACTCCGCGCACCCCATCTCGCCTTCCAGGCCCGCGTCGCGGCGAACGCGGTCGATCTCGTCATCCGCCAGCTCGATCTGGGGGCGGCAGGTGAAGCTGCCGAACACGACCGTCTGCGCACGCTGATCGGGCGCGACGACTCGCTGACCTCGCTCAACACCGCGCTCGCCGACGGGATCGCCGCTGGCTCGATCGATCCCGCCGATCCGCTGGTCGCCGCACATCTGCTGGCGACGTCACGCGAAAAGATCGCGGTCGATCAACCGCACTATGCCGCACTTCCGATGAAGGACGATTAGATGGACTTCGCCCTCCCCGCCGACCTGACCGCCTATCTCGCCGAACTCGATGCGTTCATCGTGGCGGAAATCGCGCCGCTGCAGGCCGAGGACGATAACGAACGCTTCTTCGATCATCGCCGCGAACATGCGCGCACCGACTGGGATAATCACGGCCTGCCGCGTGAGGAATGGGAGGCGCTGCTGGCCGAGGCGAAGCGCCGCGCCGATGCGGCGGGCCATTACCGCTTCGCCTGGCCCGAGGAATTGGGCGGCAAGGGCGGATCGAACCTGTGGATGGCGGTGATTCGCGAATATCTCGCCGCCAAAGGACTGGGCCTTCACAACGATCTTCAGAACGAACATTCGATCGTCGGCAACAACCCCTTCGTCCTGATGTTCACCGAATTCGCGACCCCCGAACAACGCGCCCGCGACTACGATGCGCTGCTCGATGGCAGTATGAAGACGACCTTCGGCCTGACCGAACCGAACCACGGATCGGACGCCACCTTCATGGAAACCCGCGCCGTGCCCGAAACACGCGACGGCAAACCCGGCTGGCGGATCGATGGCGAAAAAATGTGGCAGACCGGCATGCACGTCGCGACGCATTGCATGGTCTTCGCCCGGACCAGCGGCGCGGATGGCGACGCGCGCGGCATCACCTGTTTCCTCGTTCCCGTCGACACGCCGGGTGTGAAAATCGAGGAATGGCTGTGGACGTTCAACATGCCGACCGATCATCCGCGTGTCAGCTTTACCGATGTCTGGATCCCGGAGGACAGCTATTGGGGCGAGATCGATCGCGGCCTCGGCCTCGGGCAAAGCTTCGTTCACCAGAATCGTATTCGTCAGGCGGCGTCGTCGCTCGGTGCGGCGGTCTATTGTATCGAGGAAAGCGTGGCATATGCCCGGACGCGCAAACCATTCGGCAAACCACTCAGCGATAATCAGGCGATCCAGTTCCCGCTCGTCGAACTGGCGACACAAGCCGAAATACTCCGCCTACTGATCCGCAAGACCGCGTGGGACATGGACGCGATGGACCACAAGAACGTCGAAACGACACTCTCCGACAAGGTCAGCATGTGCAACTATTGGGCGAACCGCTTATGCTGCGAAGCGGCGGACCGCGCGATGCAGGTGCATGGCGGCATCGGCTATTCGCGGCACAAACCATTCGAACATATCTATCGCCATCATCGCCGCTATCGGATTACCGAAGGTGCCGAAGAGATACAGATGCGTAAGGTCGCGGCCTTTCTGTTTGGCTATCTCGGCCCACGCGGAGCAAAGCCATGAAGATATTGCGCATGATCTTGGTCGCCCTGGCGGTGGCCGCACTCGTCGCCTGCGACCAGCAAGCGCCGCGGACCGCAACGCCGCAACGCGCCAGCGCGGTGTCACAGGAACTCGTCACAGAACCCGACCGCGTCGACGCAATCGAACAGCGGGTACGGATGGAACAGACCGATAAGCGGATCGGTGAACTGGAGGCGCAAGTTGCGGAGTTGCGCGACAACCCGCAAACGCTGCAAGTCGACTTGCTCAAGAAACGCCTCGAGGCGGTCGAGGCGACGCTGGGTCTCGAGGGCCGCCTTGGCCGCCAGGTCGAGCGCGGCCGCCTGGGCGTCGAAGCGCTTCTTGACGGCGTCGATGAAGGCCTGCGGGACGCCGCCGCCGCCGCCGCCCCCCGCGGCGCCGTCGCGGTTGCCCGACATGATCTGGCCCTCGTACTCGTCGCCGAGGTCGGCCACGGTCTTGGTCTTGAAGACGTACTCGCCCTTGTCCGCGTCCTTAGACAGGAGGTCGATCTTTTT
>JAPKCG010000607.1 GCA_028823055.1 Sphingomonas bacterium | reverse complement strand
CCGCGTGTATGTGAAATCGCCGCGCGCGTTTATGAATATAGTTCTCGACGAGCTGAATCTGAAATTCGACCGCGATGGGCACATCCGCCCTGCTAAAGCCTGCGGATACCTAATATCTGCCTCCATTTGCTCGAAGGCGTCGAGATTTATCAGGTCACGAAGAAATGCCGAACAAGTGTTGAAATCATCAATAAATACTATGGGTATCATTTTAAGAACAATATTGATTCTTATGCTGTCAATATTCGAAAAGTCAGGCCTGCGCCAGTCGCCGGACGGAAGAAGGCCGCGAAACCAACGAAATAGGCTGAGTAGTTCGCTTTTCACGTTGCGCATTTTGATCCGCGCGCTATAGGCCTCACGCAGCGCGGGCGTGGTGGAATTGGTAGACGCGCGGGATTCAAAATCCCGTTCCGCAAGGAGTGTGGGTTCGATTCCCACCGCCCGCACCATCCAAGATAGCAGGCTCCGACAGGTCCACCGAACGGGGGACAGGAGCCTGCATCGGCGGATCGGATGGGGTCGAACGACCCACGATCCGCTGCGCGAAATGACAATCGAACGGCATTGTCATGTTGGCACTTTGCATCCCCGTCCGGGGTGCAGCCATCGCCACGAACTGACGCCGCGTAGCGACATTGCCGGTTTTTCTACGGTCCTGGTTTCGCGCTATCGATCGTGCATGGTTCGAGGCTACCTCTTTTTTTCTCGGATAGGCACGCTAAGGCGCGGGCGGTTTTGCCAGAAGGTGCCAGGTGCAGATGATGGCAACGGATATCCGCTGCCAAACAAATCTCCCGCGATCTTTGTCGATTGCGAGTAATGCCCTTCGACCGCTAAAGATGTTCGGTGTCAGAAAAAGAGAAACTCGAATCCTTCATTTCAGAATGGGCGCTGACCGGTGGCTCCGAGCTTGCGAACACGCAGAGCTTCGTGAACGGCTTGTGCGCCCTGATCGGCGTTGATCCGCCCAAGGGCAGCCGCACCGACGACACCCATAACGATTATGTGTTCGAGCGCCGCGTGTTCCAGAAGGAAGCCGACGGCACCGAAAGCTTTGGCCGGATCGACGCCTATAAACGTCATTGCTTCGTGTTGGAGGCCAAGCAGGGCAGCGATGCCGACCGCGAGGCCGCCGAACAGGGCGAGGCCGACCTCGACATTTTCGGGCAAACCGCCGCCACCCGCTTCAAGCGCGGCACGGCAAAGCGCGGCACGCCCACCTGGTCGAAGGCGATGGTCGAGGCGCGCGGGCAGGCCGAACGCTATGCCAAGGCGCTGCCGATCGATCATGGCTGGCCGCCGTTCCTGCTCGTCACCGACGTCGGCCACTGTATCGACGTCTATGCCGATTTCAGCGGCACGGGGAAGCAATACACGCAGTTCCCCGATGCTGCTCGTTTCCGCATCGCGCTCGACGATCTGCGCGACGAAGAGGTTCGCACCCGCCTTGCCAGCATATGGACCGACCCGCTCAGCCTCGACACCTCGAAAGAGGCCGCGCGCGTCACGCGCGAGATCGCCGGGCATCTGGCCGAACTGTCCAAACGCCTCGAAAAGCGCGAGCAGAACCCGACCCGCGTCGCCGATTTCCTCATGCGCTGTCTGTTCACGATGTTTGCCGAGGACGTGCGGCTGATCCCAGAGGGCAGCTTCAC
>JAPKCG010000606.1 GCA_028823055.1 Sphingomonas bacterium | reverse complement strand
GACCCGATCGAGCTCGTCCTCGCTGTCGACGACGACGACGCTTCCCGCGCGCTCCATCAATCGTGTGGCCTGCTGTCGCTGGGCATCGCTCACCTCGCCACTCGCGCACAGTCCGCTGACGCCCTGACCGATCGCGGCGGGCAAGTTCGGCATCACGCGAACGACCGCCCTGCCCTTAAGCACATGTCGCAGGCGCTCGATCGAGCAACCAGCCGCGATCGACAGCGCGAAACCGTCATCGGTCAGATGATCGACATAATCGGGAAGAACATCGTCGATCAGCTGCGGTTTGATCGCGACAACGGCGATGTCGAAGCGTCGGTTGGCCAGCGCTGTGCGATCCCTGACGAGTTCCACGCCGTCGGGCGCCTTATCCAGGCCGGGATCGACGATGGTATAATCATCGCCGCTTCCCATCCATTGCGACAGCAAAGCGCCGCCCATTTTGCCACAGCCAATCAAAACGATCTTCAAGCGTTCACCCCTGTATATTCAATGTTCATCACAACCGAAATTACGAATATCCATAATGAGCAGATATCTGTTCTTGCCAATTTCTGGCAATCCATAAGTTCCCAACAAACTGTCGACAAAGCCGATGCGTCAACGATTTGATAACGCTGGCCTATTTTTCCAATGCGTCGGGCCGATATTCAGTCCAATGTCGCTACCAGCCATCCCGGTGGTTGTGCGTTGCACCATAACTACCTAGATACGCTGGCAGATAATTCAACCCATTCGGAAAGATCACATGCCTCAGACCAAGCGTCTCGTCGTCAAAATCGGTTCCAGCCTGCTTGCCAATCCCGACCATCTGACCCCGCGGTTCGGCTTTATGCAGCGGCTGCTTCAGGACGTCGCGCGCTTGCGCGACGAAGGGTATGACGTGATCCTGTGTTCGTCCGGGGCGGTCGCCCTGGGGCTCAATCTCGTCGGATCGCGTCCCGAAGATGCCGGACTCAGCGATAAACAGGCTGCCGCCGCGTGCGGCATGCCGCTGTTGCTCAACGCATATAAGCAGGTCGCCCACGAATATGGCTTCGACATCGCGCAGATCCTGCTGACGTTGGGTGATTTTGAGGACCATCGGCGGTTCCTGAATACGAAGAATACGGTCCACCGCCTGCTCAAGTCGCGGATCGTGCCGATCGTCAATGAGAACGACACGATCACGACCGAGGAAATTCGCGTCGGGGACAATGACCGCCTCGCCGCCAAGATCGCCCAGATGGTCCAGGCGCAGGAATTCGTGATCCTGACGAGCGTCGACGGCCTGTACGATCGCAACCCATCCGAACCGGGGGCAAAGCTGGTCGAAGAACTCGTCGATGTCAGCCAGTATCTCGAAGCGACGCGGGAGGTTAGCACGCTCGGCACGGGCGGGATGCTTACCAAGCTGCAGGCCGCGAACATGGCGCAGAATGCAGGATGTACGACCTATATTGCAAATGGGGAGGCAGACGAGCCGTTATCCTCGGTCCTCAAGGGTGAGCGGCCCTGTACCCGATGCGTCGCGCATGAAAATCCGGATTCGGTGTGGACGACGTGGCTGACCGATCGGCTTCAGATGGCGGGCAGTCTGACGGTATCGAAAAATGTCGCCGATGCGCTCGTCAAGGGTGACGGCGTGCGTCGGCAGGACGTGCTGTCGATGACAGGTGAT
>JAPKCG010000605.1 GCA_028823055.1 Sphingomonas bacterium | reverse complement strand
GCATATTGGCCTGATGCTCATCTTGCCGCAATCAGGGTCACCTTTTCATTCTTTGTCGGAGTTTTGATTCATCGCGCGCGGGAGACAGGAAAACTAGCACCGCTATTTTCCGTGAAATTACCCCAAATCATCATCATCGCAATCACGGTCGGTGCCCTTGGTTCACCCATATCACCTGTTTTGCGGGGGTTATTCGATGCGGCCTGCGTGCTGCTCGTCTTTCCACTGATTGTAGCCGCTTCGATTGGACGCAACCCTGTACCAAGCCGAGGAATGTGCGCTTTCCTCGGGGAAATTTCTTATCCCATCTATGTCTTGCAAATCCCCGTCTTCACGATTGGGGTAATGGGCCTGCCCAAACTTCTACCAGGTCTGCCGCAATTACCCGCTCCCTGGTCCGGGATTCTCCTGCTGGCTGCACTCTGCACCGCGTCCTGGTTCATGGCCACGCGCATCGATATCCCGCTGAGGCGCCGGTTGAACGCTGCGGTACTGCGGCATCTCCAACCTGGGTAGAGGCTTAACCCCACTATTCATGAGGCCACCGCTCTGGGTTCGTCCGAGCATGATTTGTCGGTCGCCGGGTGATCAGGGCAAGCGCCTCCGGCGGCGTTTTTTCACCGCGTCAGGATCAATGGGCTTTTCGAGGTTGAAGGACGAGGGCTTGGGCTTTCGGCGGCACTGCCGGGCTAGTTATGTGGGTGCCGGCCGGAGGCCGGTGGCAATGGCTCTGAACAGGCTGGCATCGGGGCAGGCTGACGCGAAGGCGACGCGGATGCGCGTAGCGGTTTCGATGACGCGGGCGGCGACCTTGAGCAATCGCAGGCGCAGCGTTGCGAACTCGGCAACGGCGAGCGGGGCAGCCTTCGGGATTTCCTGCTGGATGCGCCACACGAGCCAGTAGGCGGCGGTGTGCAGGATGATGCGCATCTGGTTGGCGTTGGCAGATCGGCACGAGGTACGATCGCTGGCGAGCTGGGTCTTGTGGCGCTTGATCAGGTTCTCGGCGTTGCCGCGAGCGCAGTAGAGGGTGTCGTAGATTTGCTCAGCCGAGCCTTCGGCCAGCGAGGTGACGACATAGCGGATATCCATGCCCAGCGTGCTGGCCTCGATCCGGGCGACGACGCGGCGCTGGCACTTCCAGCTCTTCGCGCCGTAGCGGGTCTCGGCATAGTTGCGCAGGACCGGGTATTGGCGCTGAGCCCGCTTAACCGCGCAGGCATCAGCGGCAGCGACGATTTCGGGATCAGCACGCAGCGCGGCGTTGGTTGGCAGGCCGAACACGTAATCGACGCCGGCCGGCTCGCAAAAGGCCATGACCTCGGGTCGGCCATAGTGCCCGTCGCCGCGGATGGTGATGTGCGTTTCGGGCCAGTGCCGGCGCAGATGGCGCACCAGGCGCCGGATGTGGCCGGCAGCTTCGGCGCCCGACGGTGTCTTGCCGGTGCGCAGTAGCATCGCCACCGGTCGGCCGGTGGCAGTGTCGTAGACATGGATCGGCAGGAAGCAGCGCTCGCCATGATGCCCGTTCCAGAAGGAGAGCTGCTGATAGCCATGAACAACATCACAGGTGTCATCGATATCCAGCGTCACCGCCGCCGGCGCGGCAGGGTAACTGGCGCAGTAGATGTCGATCATCGCGGACATCATCCTGGCCAACTCGCGT
>JAPKCG010000131.1 GCA_028823055.1 Sphingomonas bacterium | reverse complement strand
AGGAGGAGGAAAAGGAAATGTTCCCCGAATGTCGCGCTAGTGACATGGACCTCAAGGCGCTCGGCGAACAGCTGCGCGCCAGGAAGAAAGAGATTTCGGCCGCATAGTCATTAAACGACAGTTCAAGAGAGGAGGACGAGATGGCGAAGAACGGCAAGCGTGGCGACGGGAAAAGGAACGAGACGACTGCAAAGGCTAAAGAAGCTCTTCCAGCCGGGGCAGACTTGCCGCATAGCTATCATGAACCTCAAGGCAATGGCGGCGAAACCCATCAGACGACTGAAGACGCTAACGCCACGTTGACCACTCAACAGGGCGTCCCCGTTGCTGACGATCAGAATAGCCTTAGGGCCGGCGCGCGCGGACCAACGCTGCTGGAAGACTTCATCTTGCGCGAGAAGATCTTTCACTTCGACCATGAGCGCATTCCCGAGCGCGTGGTTCATGCCCGCGGTTATGGCGCGCGCGGCGTATTCGAGCTCACCGAGAGCCTTGGCGATCTCACGCGCGCCGACATACTCTCGTCGGTAGGTCAACAAACCGAGGCTTTCGTCCGCTTTTCGACCGTGGCGGGCCGCGCAGGTTCGTTCGACCTCGCCCGCGACGTACGCGGCTTCGCCGTCAAATTCTATACGCGCGAAGGTAATTGGGATCTTGTCGGAAATAACATCCCGGTCTTCTTCATCCAGGATGCCATTAAATTCCCCGATCTCGTGCATGCCGTGAAGGAGGAGCCCGATAGGGCTTTTCCGCAGGCGCAGTCGGCCCACGACAATTTCTGGGACTTCGCGTCACTCATGCCAGAAGCTTGGCACATGGTCATGTGGCAGATGTCTGACCGCACCATCCCGCGATCTTTCCGGACTATGGAAGGGTTCGGCGTCCACAGCTTCCGTCTGGTCAATGAGGCCGGCGCATCCACCTTCGTCAAATTTCACTGGAAGCCGCGGCAGGGGCTGCAATCTGTTCTGTGGAACGAGGCGGTCAAGATCAACGGAGCCGATCCGGATTTCCATCGCCGCGATTTATGGACCGCAATTGAGGCCGGAGACTTTCCACAGTGGGATCTGGGTGTTCAGCTGTTCACTCAAGAGCAGGCCGACAAGTTCGATTTCGACCACCTTGACGCCACCAAACTGATCCCGGAAGAAGTAGTGCCGGTGCGCAAGATCGGAACCCTGACGCTCAATCAGAACGTGGACAATTTCTTCGCAGAGACCGAGCAGGTGGCTTTCTGCACGCAACACGTCCCGCCGGGCATCGATTTCAGCGACGATCCTCTCCTGCACGGGCGCAATTTTTCCTATCTCGACACGCAGCTGAAGCGTCTCGGAACTCCAAATTTCACCCACATACCTGTCAATGCGCCGCGTTGTCCGGTCATGAATTTCCAGCAGGACGGCCACATGGCGATGCGCAATCCCAAGGGACGCGCGAACTATGAGCCAAACAGCTGGGGCCCCATGGCAGGGCCGCGCGAAAATCCGAAGACTGGTTTCAACTCGTTCTCAGCGCCAGTGGAGGGGGTGAAGCAGCGTCTCCGGTCCGAGACCTTCGCGGATCATTACAGTCAAGCGCGCCAGTTCTTCATCAGCCAAACGCCGATCGAACAAAAACATCTCGGCGACGCCTTTGTGTTCGAACTTAGCAAATGCGAACGCGCCGACATCCGCGCGCGCGCTGTCTCGCATCTTCGCAATATTGACGAAAAACTGGCCGTCACGGTGGCTGAGGGTCTGGGTATGCTGCTACCTGATGCCGCTGTGGCGGCAAAGCCGACTCTCGAGCTTCCTCCTTCCTCGGCGCTCAGCATTGTCGCCAACGGCCCGGGTTCGTTCAAGGGCCGTAAACTCGGCATTCTGCTCACGGACGGCTCAGACGCCCGCACGTTTGCAGCGCTGACGAAAGCGGCAGAGGATCAAAGCGCCCTCTGGGAAGTCATCGCGCCAAAGATCGGAGGGGTTACCATGGGTAACGGCGAATTGGTGGCTGCAAAGCACAAACTCGACGGGGGCCCTTCGGTGTTGTTCGATGCCGTCGCGGTCCTTCCATCGGACGAGGGGGCCATAATGCTCGCTCAGGACGCAGTCGCAAAGGACTTTGTCTCAGACGCTTACGCGCACTGCAAATTCATCGGCCACAGCCCATCAGCTCTAACACTTTTTGCTGAAGCCCGCATTCCGCCGGAACTCGATGGTGGCTTCGTTGCGCTTGACGGCGCCAAGCCTTGTGACTCTTTCCTCAAACTGTGTGCTAATTTGCGATTCTGGGAACGTGAACTTAACGTCGATCTCGATGCGAAGGCTTTCGCCAAGAAGAACTCGGCGAAGCCCAAAGGATGAACGCGGAGAGAGCGGACTGCATTGTCGTAGGAGCCGGACCCGCTGGGCTGACCGCTGCTCTGTATATGGCGCGATATCGGCGCAGGGTGCTGGTCCTGCATGATGTGTCGGCACGCGCTTTGCGCATCCCGCTCACTCATAACGCGCCTGGCTTTCCCGGCGGCATATCTGGGCCCGACCTCATAGCTCGCATGACGCGCCATGCAGAAAGCTACGGAGCAAGCGTCCGCGAGGCGTGCATCGTGAAGGCGATGCATGATGGCGAGATCTTCCGCGTGCAGAGCCAGACCGGTGAAAATTGGCATGCGCGCACACTGATTCTCGCTACCGGCCTCCATCTCAATCAGATCCCGCTCGAACATGGCGTGCACGAAGCGGCGATCCGCTCCGGAGTCCTTCGCTATTGCCCGATTTGCGATGCCTACGAACACACCGACCGGAAGATCGGCGTTATCGGATGTGACACACAAGGCGGCAACGAAGCGATGTTCTTGCGGCGATATACCGACGATATCACGCTCATCCCATGCAGCTATGCCGACCTATCAGAACGCGAACGGAAGTCGCTAACAGACGCCGGAATCAGGATTGTTCGCCAGGCGGCAGCGAAATATACGGCAAGCGGGGACAGTCTCTCCGTCGAATTGGCTAACGGCGAACGGCTCATATTTGATGTTGTCTATCCGGCACTTGGGGTTCGACCGCGGACCGAGCTTGCGGAGGCACTGGGCCTTGCAACCGACGACAGTGGTTGTCTCGACCCGCAAACGCCGTTTGAAACACAAATACCTGGCCTCTATTCCGCTGGCGATATCGTAGAGGGATTGGATCAAATCAACGTAGCCATTTCGCACGGCGCGATTGCCGCGACAAAGGCCCACAACTGGCTCCGTGAACTAGACGGAGAATGCCTGCCCACAGATGCGGGTCACTGACGTGGAAGCGGTGGCTGCCTGGGTTGCGCCGGTTGCGACGATGATCGCGGCGGTGATGACCGCTGCTAATCTCGGCGCGCGCGTGACAGGATGGGGATTCGTCGTTTTCGTCATAGGCTCGGTCAGTTGGTCAATTGTTGGAATTTCATCTGGTCAAAGCAATTTGCTTTGGACCAACGGCTTTTTGACGTTCGTGAATGTTATCGGCGTGTGGCGCTGGCTTGGTCGCCAAGCCAAGTATGAGGATGGAGGGGCAGCAGCGGCAACGCGGAGCGCACGGTCGCGTGTGCCAACGCTCTTTTCAGCCGCATCGCTCGTTGGGAGCAAGGTTACAGGGCCCGATGGCGGGACAATCGGGATAGTGATCGATGCAATGGCCAAGTGCGACGGCGCGGCGCTAGCCTACGTCGTCGTTTCAGAAGGCGGTCTGGGAGGCGTTGGTGAGCGCCTTCATGCGCTCGATCCGGCGGCACTTGTTTTCGGCCATGATAACGTGTGCGCGAAGTTCAACGCTGATGAATTGGCTGCGCTGCCCGTACTTAATCCAGACCAATGGCCGGAACGGCTTAACGGCGGTTCAGCGCATTGACGCTGAGACAAGGTATGCGCCGTCCCGACCGACCTTGCAGGGCAGCCCCCGCGCTCAGCCTCGTTGCCTTCATCAAATCGGGTACGCTGGAGCTACGAAAAAGCCTACTGAAATTGGGGCACTAACGGCGGGCAGCGGTTCGGTGTTCACGAGCGCGGTGACCGACGCAATTGGCCGTGGCTTAACGCGTCACTTATCGCCAGGAGATTTGTCATCTGACTGACAGCAACAACCACGGCGCCCCCTGCCACTTCAATCCCGAGACAAATTGATGCAAACTGGAAAGGAACCACGGCGGGATGATGGCATTTAAGGGCGCATGGAACCATCCATCCTGATTGTTGAAGATGAATACCTCATCGCGCTGGAGATGCAGAGCCATCTCGAGGACGTGGGTTATCGGGTCGTAGGCATAGCCGCTGACCTTGCGACGGCGCTGAAGTATGCGGGCGAGAATTTTGATCTGGCTCTCGTTGACCTGAACCTCAGAGACGGACTCACCGGACCGGAGGTGGGGAGGCTGCTTGCTGAAAAGCATGGTGTGGCTGTCTTGTTCGTAACTGCTAACCCATCTCTCCTTGGCGCCGGTATCTCCGGCACGGTTGGCGTACTTACCAAGCCGACAGACAAAGAAAGCCTTTGTGCTGCGGTTGCCTTTGCGCTTGATTACCGCTTGGCAGAAGCCACAGAGCCGCCGAGCAAGCTACGCTTGTTTGGATAATCAGGTGCGGCTGAGGGCCGAAAGTGGTACTTCGATCTGCACCGCCAATCCTTCAGGGAGCCACTCTCGGGTGATGCTGCCGCCCAACTGGTTCACAACGCTCATTTCGATTAGCCTGGTTCCGAATCCGGTCACGTTAGGGGCACATTGAACGGCAGGACCGCCACGTTCTTCCCACCGAAGCAACAGCACATCGGACTGGATTTTTGACGTCAGACGAACCGTCCCCTCCGGAATGCAAAGGGAGCCGTACTTCGATGCATTGGTCGCCAATTCGTGAAATACCAGGCCAATCGGAGTTGCACCACGATCGTCTATGACATGGTCGTCACCCAATATAGCCAGTCGCCCTTCATCCAGCGCAGGATAGGGGCTAAGGAGCTCTTTTAGCATGCTTTTCAGGGTTGTAGGGCCATGATGAGGTGCGCTTTCGTCGCTATGCGGCCTCACGTAGTCATGTGCGCGGCCTAGAGCAGCCACTCTCTGCTGCAATTTCTGGGCAAATTCCTGCATTGCGGGATATCGGCGCGCGGACAAACTGATCAGGCCAGAGATCACCGCAAAGATGTTTTTGATCCGGTGACTCAGCTCACGACTTAAAATCTCGTTTCGTTCGATAATCCGCTTCTGATCATCAATGTCAGTGCATGTCCCCACCCATCGGACGATCTCATCAGATGCCGATAGAACCGGTAATGCGCGACCCAGAGTCCAGCGATATGTGCCGCTGTGGTGGCGCAGCCGGTACTCGATTTCGTAAGGTTCTCCAGTCTCAAGACTGTGTTGCCACCTTACCCAAGCGCGTTGCTGATCATCTGGATGGAACATGGTATTCCAGCCGTCGCCATCCGTTGAGCCAACAGGCACTCCAGTGAAAGCATACCACTGAGCATTGTAGTAATCGTGTGATCCGTCAGGCCGGGCTGACCAGACCATTTGCGGCATAGCGTCGGCCAGCTGACGGAATGTAATCTGGCTCTCGGCTGGTCCCAACGGATCAGTTACTGATACCGGCACATATTCCCTTTCTCTCACCAGCCTGCGGGATTGGTGACTACAATCTTACCGGACCCCACCGAGTGGTCCGCGAGGATTGTTAGTGCAAGATTGCCCCGAACTGCTAGCCGCTTCTGGACTATCTGGCTGAGGGCTGGCCATCGGTCGTGCATCAGGCCGGGTCCGGACGGCAGCGCTCGCTGCGCTTGGTGACCGGGCCGTTCCTCAACGCCTTCGAGTTTCGCGGTGCCGGCGCGGTGCAGGGGCTCCCCGATGCGGTGCGCCTCGTGGCCGACATCTAAAGCACCGGACGCCGCCGCTTACCCAACAAGTCGCCGCTTCGCTTCGCGCCGCCGTCATGGCGGTCGTTCGTACTGCGCGACGGTCGGGTTGTCCGCTGCCCATGAGCTGTGCGTTCTGACCAAACTGCGTGACCGATTGCGCGCCGGTGACTCATGGGTGGCGGCAAGCCGCGAGTATCGCGCCTTCGAGAGCTATATCCTGCCGCCTGCCACCTTCGACGCGAGGCGCGCGCGAGGATCGCTGCCGCTGGCGATCGACACCGATTTCGACAGCTTCACCGCCGGACGCCGCGCCAGCCCAGACACCGCGATCGAGCAGGTGACGGCCCTTACCCGGCAGGGAGAGTGGCCCCAAGTGCGCCTTGACGGCAACTGCCTCGTTCTATCGCCGCTCAAGGCGCTCATGCACGCGGTCAGCCGTGACATGTTCTCCAGATGCAAGATTGAGAGCACATTTATGATACGCTCTACTGCGCTCGCGGTCAGGCAGAGAACCTGGTCAACTGCCAGCGCCGCGTCGTCGTCCGGATCGAGGCCGGCGCGATGGGCATGCGCTCAAAGGTGATCTTCTGGATCGGCTGTTCAGTGGCCGAATTCATAATGGCAGTAACGTTGCTCATCGCCGCAACGAAACCGAGAGGAGCCGCTTTCCGGCTACGGTTCGACCGCAGGTTGGTCCGTCCGGGAAATACGACACCTCTCCAAATATTCCCGGTAGTCCACCCAGAACTCGATCGATGGGGGAAAATCGGTTGGTAAAGGGCGTGCTACCTAGATAGCTACCTAGCGCAAATGACGCCACTAGGGCCCGCTGAAGGTAGTGTTGTAAGTGACTGAATTTACTGGTGAAGGTGGTGGACGCACTTGGGCTCGAACCAAGGACCCGCTGATTAAGAGTCAGCTGCTCTACCAACTGAGCTATGCGTCCATTCACCGTTGGCCATGCATCTGGTGGATGCGGGCGTCGTTACGGGAAGCGGGCGGTTAGCATTGTCGGCGCGCGATGCAAACACTTTTTCGCGGATTTTTTGTCAGCACCCTTTCTTGCCGGTGCCTTTTCCCGCCAGCGCTTTTCCTACCAGCGCACGGCGCGGCGATTTTGGCGGTCGATCGACATCAGGATGCCGATGCACACCATCACGGTCATTTGCGCGGAACTGCCGAAGCTGACGAGGGGGAGGGGGATGCCGACGACGGGGGCCATTCCCATGACCATGCTGAGATTGATCGCGACATAGAAGAAGATCGTCGTCGCAAGACCGGCGGCGGCGAGTTTCGCAAAGCGCGTTTCGGCGGCCTGCCCGACATTGATGCCCCAGCGGATGACTAGGATGAAGGCGAGGATCAGCAGGCATCCGCCGACCATGCCCCATTCCTCGGCCATCGTCGCGAAGACGAAATCGGTATGGCCTTCGGGCAGATAGTCGAGGTGGCTTTGCGTGCCCTGGAGGAATCCCTTGCCGAAAATACCGCCCGAGCCGATCGCAATCTTCGACTGGCTGATATGATAGCCGGTGCCGAGCGGGTCGCTTTCGGGGTCGAGAAAGATCAGGACCCGATTGCGCTGATAATCGTGCAGGAAGTAATTGAACGCGAGCGGTGCCGCCACCGCGAGGCTGAGCAGCCCCCCGACGAACAGCCGCAGCGGCACACCCGACAGGAACATCACCGTAACCCCGCCCGCGCAGACCATCAGCGCGGTGCCGAGATCGGGCTGTAGCACGATAAGGGCGGCGGGCACCCCGATCAGCGCCGCTGCGGGCCAGATCGCGCTGAACCGGCGGGTTTCTCCCGGCGGCAGCATGTCATAGAAGCGCGCGGTGGCGAGCACGATGACGGGTTTCATGAACTCGCTCGGCTGCAGCCTGATGCCGACGTCGAGCCCGCGCGGGCTCCCCCCCATCACCGCGCCGATCAGTTCGACCAGGATGAGCAGGATGACGATCACGACATAAGCGGGAAAAGCGGCGGCCCGCCACAAGCGTTCGGGAACGTATGAGATCGCGATCGCGGCGGCGATGAACATATAGAAGCGCACGCCCTGCGACAGCGCCCAGGGCTGGAGACTGCCACCCGCCGCCGAATC
>JAPKCG010000604.1 GCA_028823055.1 Sphingomonas bacterium | reverse complement strand
CGCCTCGCATCCGGGCGTCGAGAGTATTGGCGAACTGCAAGCGCTGCCGCTCGCGATCAAGGCGGCGGCGGGCACCCGGACGCGCATGGTATTGGATGCGGAGACGATCGCGGCGGCGGCGGGGCGAAACCCGGCTGCGATCGGTCATGACTATCTCGCGCGTGCAGGGCATTATCGGCGCGATCGTCATGCGCGCTTCATCGACAAATTCCCTGCCAATTTCTTTTATGCGGGGACAGCGGCGCGCGCGATACCCAATGCAGCGATCGTTTGTCTTCGGCGTAACCCGATGGACACGATCCTTGCCAATTTCCGCAACTTGTTCGCGACCGGATCGCGTTATTATGACTATAGTTACGACTTGCTCGACATCGCGGCTTACTATGTGCGGTTCGATCGGCTCATGACTTTTTGGGGCAATGTCGTGCCGGGCCGTGTTTTCGAGCTGAGTTATGATGCGCTGATTGACGATCAGGAAGGGGAAACCCGCAAACTCCTGGCGCATTGCGGGCTCGACTGGTCGGCAAATTGCCTCGACTTCCATCATCACACCGGTGCCGTGTCGACGCCGAGCGCGGCGCAGGTTCGGCGACCGATATATCGCGATTCCGTTGCACGATGGCGCAACCATGAAAACGCATTGTTACCCGTGCGAGACTATCTGGAATCGCACGGGATCGACGTCGACTGACGATTGCATGTCGCCCACCGATTGCCTGCCATTCAGGGGCAATGCGGCGGCAGAACGATTTAGCGTGAAGCGAGTCGAACGGCCGTGGCCGAATCCGCCGACGCCGTCGCAGTCGCGATGCGCGTGCGGATGTCTGCCAGGACATCGGCCCGACAGGCGCGCGCCTGTGCGCCGAGCGCCAGATGGATCGTGTCCATTCCTTCACCGCAGACCGTGCGCGCTGCATGGTCCATGCGGATAGCCAATCGCTGCTGCCACTCGACGCTAGTCAGATCGAGCCCGCGCAGATCGAGTGTCGTTTTGTTCGCCGCAAAGGGATTGTCGCTCGCCATGGCGAGCGAAGGCGTTGCCGTCAAAATCGCGGCTAGCGCCGCTGTGCCGATTTTCATCATCGTCTCCTACGAAGTAACCCCGTCGATCTTCGGTCGATCGGGTTTCCTAAACATAGGCGACGTTCAGCGTCATCTCAAGCAAGACGAGAATTATTAAAATAGAACACTTTGTTATTATCGGATAGTAAATATTACTGATTTCAACATCAGTAAGCGTGAACTTCCAAGGTGGTCAGCGCGATGCGCTTACCCATCGCTCCAGGGGGCACCGCAACGGATTTTACCACTTCCCCATTCGTGTGCGGATCGATCTGTGTAATCATCAAGCGGTCACCCCGCGCATTGGTGGCTGAACGAGCGAGTGCGAGCGGAAGCGTCGCGCGCCACGATCTGCCGCCTTTGACCGGAATCATTTGTCCCGCGATGATCACCCTAACCCCGATATGCGCTCGTTTGCCGGTTACGCGCAGGCAGCTTTCGGCGCCGCACTGGACCAGCGTCGTGCGCGGGGCGGCAATTGCGGCAGCCGGTACGGCGATCGCGATGAGACCCGATGTCGAGCGAGCGATGACCGATCTGAGCGGCAAAAAATGCACGGGCATCGGCACGGGAGACCCGCCCCCACACTGCCCAGACATGGGGCGTTTGACTTAGGGC
>JAPKCG010000603.1 GCA_028823055.1 Sphingomonas bacterium | reverse complement strand
TCCGCACTCCGCTAATCTACGCCGCGAGTTGTGCCGAATGTTCTGACGACGGACAGACGGCACCATCGAGTGGCACCTCGCAATGTTCATGATGCCCTGTGCGAGCATAGGTCAGTCGGCCATCCCGGAAACCACCTGGCCAAGCCGCCACTAGGGGGCGAGCGTGAGCAAGCTTTCTCAGAACATCAACCGGGCCAATGTGAAGATCTTCCTCAAAAAGGATCTCGATATTATCGAGAATCACACATTTTTCAGATTTCGTCTGATCGATCAAATCCCGAAGCAAAGGCATAACTTCGACACTTCTCTGCATCGCTGGAATTGACAAAAGCTTACGCGACAATTCGCGGCCGACATTGACCAAGGGGTATCCTTCGCTCTCTGCAAAGCTGGACAGGATATCTGTCTTTCCACCGCCAGCGTTCGCGACCACAAGGATCAGCTTGCTGTTCAATTTTGCTGCGTCTTCAGCAAGCTGCCGCAATCGCTCAAGCATATTGCGCACCCTCTGCCGGAGGTATGCCCCCCGCTCGTTCTCCCGAACGAATTTCGGCTGCATTCAGCAGCACGATCTGCTGGTCCTGGGGTCTTCGCGCAGCGGGGTCCGTGTCTAATCCGAGCCGCTTGAGCGCGTAATAGAGGAGCGCCCGCCGGACCGTGATGGTCGTCACGCCAGCTTCCATGCCGTAGTCGAGCTCGATCGCCTTGCGCTGGCCAGCGCTCAGTTCGGGATGGGGCGCTATCTTTAGCTCAACCTGCTCCTCCCACTCGCGATCGGCTGATCCAGCGGCGTCAGCCGACTTGGATGCGCGCGTTTCGGAGATGCGAGAAAGTACAAAATCCTTGAAAGCACCGCTGCGTGGGCAATGCGCGCGTGCATGCCATCGGAACCCGTCAAACACGAGCGCATGGGGTTCGATCCACCGCCAGGCCGGTTCGGGAGATGACATGGATTGGTAGAAAACCTCGATCGCTTCGTGCCGCTTGATCGCAGTCACCATCGCCCGAAGAATTTTGGGCGAAACACCACGAGCGGGGGTCGGCGCACATGCAAAACTCGGCAGGCTTCCTATCCAGCCATCGTCGGCGGCGATAATTCCGTCTGAGAGCGATCTGAGCTGGGCAAGATACTGTCCAGCATCCGGTTGAAGGAAAACGGGACTAAAAGATGAGCTGCGAACATAGGTCCGGGCGCTCTTGTCGTAGACCATGTTCGCTTCAGCCAGGCCGAGATACCTGTTCAGATCTGTCGAAGCCTGGTTGATCGAAACGCCGAAAACCTCGACCAAGTCACTGCGGTTGACATGGCCATCCCAGAAGAGCCTGAATTCGATGAATTCGAGGCGGCTTTCAACCCCGCGCCGTAGTCCCGATTCCCTGTCCATGCTCGTCCCCCAAGAAACTTGTCTAAACCAGTTTCTGTATGGGTAGGCCTACTGGATGCTCGGAGCCGATGCAATGAGATTCGGAGTCGATGAAGAGCCTGCTGGGCTTATCTACCCCCGGTTAACTCTTTCTGACGCTGCGAGAAAATCCGAGACTTTTTGGCAGGTTTTCCGCCTTGGTTTACGCCCTTCCCGAAGGTCATGAACAAAGCGCGGATCAGCGACGACGTGTCGACCGAAGGTGCTCGGCGACGTCCGGGTCCGCGCCAGATATTCCTCGATCTGCTCCAGAAGCTC
>JAPKCG010000130.1 GCA_028823055.1 Sphingomonas bacterium | reverse complement strand
CACGCTTTCCTGACTTAACGTAGAAGATGTTCGACTTGTTCGGTAGGGCATCCTCTTCAGTTCCAGCGCGAGGTCAGCGAACAGGTTTAGCGGATTGAAGTCGCGATCCGAAATCATGCTGACATCTGCGGTCGATTGATGGCAGCCACTCATCCCGCAGGGTTCAGCATCCCGCCGCCATTGACGGGAATCGGCGGGTTCAGTCACATTCCATCGTCGCTCTGCCCACCGGCAGCACAAGGCCGGGCTTAATGTGCGGGCGGCTGCATCGGATGCCATGACAGCCGATGACTATGGGGCGGACATGACCTATCGTTCCCCGATGAATCATCCCCGCCGATGCGGGCCAGCCCGTTGGACCTGTCGAACCGCATGAACGCCGTCGAAATCGAAGATGCCATTTCCGACCTCGTCTTACAGCCGTTCGACGCCGCCGAATTCCCGTTTCAGTTCGTCACCGCGTTCGGTGCCAAGAAGGCGACGGTCGACCGCCTGCGCGCGACGAGGATCCGGCTGCGCTCGACGTGGCGCTCGTCCTCCCATCCAACGAGGGCGTCCGCACAGCCGTAGAAGCCGGCGCGGGCGTCGCCGCCCTGTCGTCACTGGTGGTCGGGCCGGCACTCAAGGCGGGCACGCTACATGCCGGCCCCCTCGCTTTCGACACCCGCCCCTTCTATGGTCTACGGCACAAGGAGCGCTATCGCACCAAGGCAGCCGACGCGCTGCTCGATCTGCTCAACAGCTCACCCGGATGACCCACATCCGGCCATTCGCACGACCTTCAAGGCTGCTCATGTTCGGACGTAGGTTCATGTCGCAGGCTGTTTCGCCGCTTCGCGAGCCAGTATCCGCTTATGCTGCGACAGGCGACGTCATTGACAAACTGATCAGGCTCCAGACCGTAATAAAGATCGCGGCGGCAACGGGTCCGATCAGGAGCCCGTTGAACCCGAATGCGGCTAGCCCCCCGAGCGTCGTCATCAGCACGACGAAATCGGGAATGTTAGTCTCGCGACCGATCAGGATCGGGCGCAGCACATTGTCCACCGACCCGATCACGAGGAGGCCGAACGCAGTCATGATCAGGCCGTGCCACATGTCGGCGGTCGCAAAGAGGTAGATCGCGACCGGCACCCAGACGAGGCCAGTCCCCACCGCCGGCAGCAGGGACGAAAGCGCCATCACGACTGCCCATAGAAGCGCGTTTGGCACACCGAGCATGGCCATGATGATGCCGCCAACCGACCCCTGTGCCGCCCCGACAAGGACTCCACCTTTGACCGTCGCGCGAACGACCGTCACGAAACGATCGGCGAGCACCCGGCGATCGTCCGGTTTGAGCGGCACGACGTTGCCGATGCTAGTCGTCATCGACCGCCCGTCACGGAGCAGGAAGAAGGTCAGATAGAGCATCGCAGCGAGCGACAGGAGGAAACTCGCGGCACTTTGGCCGATCGTCAGCGCATGCGACGCCAGGATTTGCAGCCGCGCCGTGATACCGATCGACAGCTGTTCACGAAAGGAATCGAGGTCGGTGATCCCGGTTCGCCGCATCAGGCCTGCCATCCAGCCCGGCAGGACTGCCTGGATACGTTCGAACGTCGCGGCGATATCAATCTGACCAGACTGGAGCTGCGCATAGATCGCGCCCGCCTGGTCGAGCAGGAACATCGACAGCGCAACACCCGGCACGACGCCCATCGTGACGACCACGAGGAGGGTGAGAAAGGCCGCGAGATTTCGCCGGCTGGGAAAGGATGACAGGATGTGGTTGTTCAGGGGCCAGAACATGATCGCCGCTACGACGCTCCATAGGATCGCGCCGAGGAACGCCCAGACCGACCATAGGAATACGATGGTCACGGCAACGGCGACGACGCCGAGCGCCAGGTGCGCCAATGTCAGGTCGGGCCGGGGGCGGCGCTCCGCGCGACGCGTGTCCCGCAGAGTGCTCACCGTCACGCGACCAGAAGATCATTATGCACCGCCGAGGTGGCTTTGGAGCTCCAGGCCGTCTGACATGCAACATAGCGGTCCGACATGGTCGGGACGGTTCCAGAGAGCGTCACGGTCCCTCCCTCAGCCGTAACGGTGATCGTGTCGGGATCGAACCGGGAGCGATGCAAGGCCGCGTCGATCTCGGCACGAATATTGGACGCAACCGGATGCGGTTTGACCGTAGTGTCGTTCTGGATGCCGACGATACCGGTCATGCCGCGCAGCACCTTCTCCGCGGCTTCGCGCTGGAAGTGCCACTCGACCAATCCGGACAGTGTGACCCAGCCTTGCTCGACACGCACCTTCACGGCACCCGCCGGCACGCTGTCTTCCCAGTCGAGTCGGTTGAGTGCTGCCCGCGCGATCTCCTCGTCGCCATACTTCAGCGGCAGCGCGAGCTTGACCAGCAGTTCCTCGACCACCGCCTTGACCCCCCGGACCCGGGCGGTTGCCTTCTCCGCGTTGCGCTTCTGCAGGAAATTTTCGACGTGACCCAACAGGGTGACGACGCCGGCATCGGCGGTAACGCCAATATGCGCGGCATTGATGCTCGGCTCCCATACCAGCTCGGCAAGAACAGCTTCCTGAAGCGCGCGATCGTGGGGCATCATGGTCTCCTCGTAGGATTGGGCGAAGCCGTCGAACCGAATGCCCCGTCCCCTCGATGTAACGCCGCGCGGCTGACGGCCTAGGATCGGGAAATACGTGCCCGACCAAAGGGATCGCGCATCGCGATCGGTGTCGGCGCGTCTTTCTTGCCTAAGGCGCTTACGTGTTTCCCGAGCCTGCGATGGCCATCCGCGACGGGCTAGAAGCGTGGACAAGGGGCGGTCGCAATGCCGATCGCCTGCCCTCACGCACAGCCAAAGGGATCAACCGTGATCGAACTCGTCACCACTCGCCCGGACAGCCCCGGGGCACCGGCGCTACCACTGCACGACGCGGACTGGAGCGCGGACCTGATCTCGCGCGCCGGCTACCATTTCCACGTGCGCCCCGCGGTGCCGGCGGACGAAGCGGCCCTCGCCGAGTTCTTCACCCATGTCGACAAGGAGGATCTGCGGTTCCGCTTTCTCAGCGCGGTCCAGAAGGTCGGGCACGACCAGCTGAAGGCGTTGGTATCGGTCGATCATACGCGCACCGAAAACTTCCTGGCCATCGAGAGCGGCACCGGCCCTATCATCGCAACCGCCATGCTCGCCGCGGACGAGACGTTGACCAATGCCGAGGTGGCGGTCGCGATCCGGTCGGACTTCAAGCGCGGCGGGATCAGCTGGACGCTCGTCGAGCATGTCGTGCGGTTCGCCCGATCCAAGGGCATCAAGACGCTGGAGTCGGTCGAGAGCCGCGACAATCATCAGGCGATCAAGCTGGAGCGCGAGATGGGCTGGTCCGCCTCACCCTGCCCCGGCGATTCATCGCTCATCGTGCTGCGCATGGCCCTCGAACCCCAGGCCGCCTGATCGACCAGCGATCCCGCGCAAGCATGATCGCTCCCTCTCTCGCCGACATCAGCCCACGCCCGAACCCAGGAACATCCCGATGGTCAATTCAGTCCTTACCCCCGATGCGCGCGCGCTGGCCGACGAGCGGGCAGCCGAGCCGGTCGTGCATCACGTACCCAAGGGCTTTTCCGACCGGTTCGCGCTGGGCTTCACGAAGCTGTTACGCTTTAGCGCCGATACCTTCTTCGCAAAGCGCTACGGTCACCGTGCCATCGTCCTCGAAACGGTCGCAGCCGTGCCGGGCATGGTCGGCGCGATGTTCACGCATCTGACCTGCCTGCGGCGGATGCGCGACGACGAAGGCTGGATCCGCACCCTGATGGAGGAAGCGGAGAACGAGCGCATGCACCTGATGACGTTCATCGAGATCGCCAAGCCGACATGGTTCGAGCGGATGGTGATCCTTGGCGTCCAGGGCGTGTTCCTCGTCGGCTTCTCCATCCTGTATCTGGTCTCGTCGCGCACCGCGCATCGGGTGGTCGGCTATTTCGAGGAGGAGGCTGTCACCAGCTACACCCTCTACCTCCAGGAGATCGATGAGGGCCGGTCGCCCAATGTGCCGGCCCCGGCGATCGCCAGGCACTATTGGCAGATGGCCGACGATGCGACGCTGCGCGATGTCGTCCTCGTCGTCCGGGCCGACGAGGCCCATCACCGAGACGTCAATCACGGCTTCGCCAGCACGCTGGGCGGCACACCCGCCGATGCGAGCGCCATCGCACCCTACCCTCAGCACGCGACGCAGCTCGCCGTCGGCGGTTGACCGGCCTCGCAACGCCCGTCCTGCCGACGCCAGATCAGATCGGAAGAACCATGCAGTCCATCCTTCTCCACGTTCAGGACGATGACGATCTCGATCGCCGCATCGACGCGGCAGTGACGCTTGCGCGGGCGTTCGGTGGACATATCACCTGTCTGCACGCGACACCCTATTTCGAGTATCTGACCAACGACCCTTTCATCGCGACCATCTTCCCGGTCGACTTCTCGACGAAGATGGAAGGGCTGCGCCTCGATCTCCGGAAAAAGGTCGAGATGCGGCTGCGCGAGGCCGGATCGGATTGGGACTGGGTCCATCTCGATGACGAGCCGCATCTTGCGCTTCTGCGCAAGGCGCCGATCGTCGATGTCATCGTACTGAGCCTTGGATCAGCCCGGAAGGCGCAGTCGCTCGCCGCAACGGTCGCGGCGACGGCACGCGCGCCGGTTCTAGCGATCCCGCCATCCGACACGCCGTTCGATCCTGCCGGTGTCGTGGCGGTCGCGTGGGACGGCTCCGCGGAATCCTCGGTCGCGCTGCGCGCGTCGCTGCCGCTGCTGCGCAAGGCAGCGTCCGTCCACCTCGTCGAGATCGAGGACCGGACCTTGCGGACATATAGCGAGCAAGGCGCGCAGTACCTGTCGCGACATGGGATCGACGCCCATGTCGTCCGTCGCGGCGCGGACAGCGGGGATGCGGGGGGTGCCATTCTGAAGGTGGCAGAAGAGGTGGGCGCCAGCCTGCTGGTCATGGGTGCCTATGGTCATTCGCGCACGGTCGAGTTCCTGCTGGGCGGAGCCACCCAGGCGGCCCTCTCGAACAGCCGCATTCCCCTGCTGCTGGCGCACTAGCGTCGTCGAGACCGGATCCCCGCCCCGAAGGAACGCTCGATTGTCCAATGCCGCTTTCGTCGATCGCCTGGCCATCGTCCTGCGCCCCGATCCTTCACGGGTCGTGATCCGACCCTATGTTCCCGGTTCCGACGACGATCATGCGCGGGCTCGACGGATCGCGTCGCGCGTCATGGCGCTCGACGACGCGACGGTTGCGGACGAACTTTGCGACCTGACGCGCGACTTTGCGGGGCATCACGCCGAGGTCGAGGCGGTGTTCGCGCAGCGTTATGCCGAGGTCAAAGGCGTCATCGGTCACGATGATCCGATCGGCGAGGAGCGCATCCTGCTGATCGGCGCCTATTTCTGCCAGGAATATGGCTACGAGGCAGCCGCCCTCTTCAACCCCAGCATCGTAGCCCATCCCGACCAGACGGGTATCCCCGCAGAGTCGGTGCGTTTCGTCCTCTCGTTGCGCGCCGTCGGCGAGGGCCATGTCTCCTCGATCGCATTCAGGACCGGGGCGTGCGACGCCTCCGGCGGAATTGTCCTTGAGCCACAGGGCGCGCGGGCGATCGTGCCGCGGATCGAGGATGCCGCCTTGGGCGGCTCGCGAACTGCCGGCGTCCTCATGCAGTGCGAGCCCGGTTACGCGCTGTCCGAGATCGTTATCTTTCCCTCGACCCCCGCGCAGCGCAACGGGATCGAGGATCTGCGCCTGGTGCGCTTCGCCGACGATGACGGGACGGTCTCATGGCTCGGCACCTATACGGCCTATAGCGGGCAAGGCATCCGCCAGGAGCTGTTGCGGACCGCCGACTTCTGCGCCTTTGCCCTGGACACGATCCACGGAGCAGCCGGCGCTGGCAAAGGCATGGCGCTGTTCCCGCGGCGCATCGCCGGCCGCTACGCCATGCTCGGCCGCGCCGACAACGAGACTATCTCGCTGGCCTATTCGGACGACCTCTACGACTGGCCGCTCGGTACGACGATCATCGAACCACGATGGCCGTGGGAGTTTGTGCAGATCGGCAATTGCGGCTCGCCGATCGAGGTCGCTGAGGGTTGGCTGGTGCTCACCCACGGGGTCGGGCCGATGCGCAACTACGCGATCGGCGCCTGCCTGCTCGATCGCGACGATCCGTCGAAGCTGCTCGGGCGCATGACCTGTCCGCTGGTTCGTCCCGATCTGACCGAGCGCAAGGGCTATGTGCCCAACGTCACCTACAGCTGCGGTGCGCTGATCCACGGCCGGACGCTGGTCCTGCCCTATGCGGTCGCCGACAGCTTCACGACGTTCGCGACCATGCCAATCGACCGTTTGATCGCCGCGATACGATAGCCGCAAGCGACGCGACCGGGTCACTCGCCTTATGTATTCTGGGTGGACAATGTATGGGCCACCAGCGCGTTGGCGTGGCCATGCCCCATGCCATGATCGTTCTTCAACATGGCGACCAGTTCCATGTGCTTTGCCGGCAGCTTCTGCCGGATCAGCTCCTGCCATTCGTTGATCGGACGACCATATTTACGCTCGATCGACGGGAAGTAGCGGGAAGTAGGAGGTAGGCCCCTTGACCGGTTCGTCTGCCATCGCTCCTCACACTCCCCTTGATGCCGGCCCGGCAGCATGGTCGGTTGCGGCTTTTCCAAGCGTAAGCCCGATCATCGGGCTCTGTCGGCTCCCGTCGTCGCAACCGCTCGTACCACCCTTGCAACCTGCCACCGTGCGACGATCTGCTTGGTGGCTTCGGTCACGATGACCGTCGACACCGTCGCCCCGAGGCAGAACCAGAGCGTCCGGCTCACCACCGGTGAAGTGCCGAGGACTCCGCCCAACGGGGGCCAGAACATCGCGACCAGCTGAAACGTGAGGGCGACGCCGATACCGAGGACGAGCCACGGGTTGGACAATACAGGCTCCCGGAAGATCGAGCGACGCTCGCTGCGCATGCACAGCACATAGACGTTCTGGAACAGCACCGTCATCAGTAGCACCGCGTTCTGGATCTCGGCAAGCGGATGCCCCTCCCGCCGCAGGGCATAGACCAGGAAGAGCGCGAAGCCCGTCATCACCACGGCGGGCGGGATCATCAGCGCGATCGCACTGCGATCGAGCAGCGGTTCGCTGGGTCGCCGCGGAGGCTGGCGCAACTCGTCGCCCTCCCCGCGGCCAAACCCCAGCATCACATCCTGCGCGCCGTTGGTGACGAGGTTCAGCCACAGGAGCTGGACCGCGGTCAGCGGCATCGGCAGACCGAAGGCGACCGCCCCGAGGAACATGCCGATCTCGGCCATCCCCGTCGCCAGGAGGATGATGACGATCCGCCGGACATTGGCATAGGTCACCCGACCTTCCTCGACGCCCGCCACAATCGAGGCGAAATTGTCGTCCGCCAGCACCAGATCGGCCGCACCGCGCGCGACGTCGGTGCCGGCAATCCCCATCGCGACGCCAATATGCGCCGCCTGAAGCGCTGGCGCGTCGTTGACGCCGTCTCCGGTCACCGCGACCAGCTCGCCGCTGGCGGCCAGAATCTGAACGATCTCGAGCTTCTGGACCGGCTCGATCCGCGCGAACACGCGGCCCGCCAACACGAGCGTCGAAAGCTCTGCCGGCTTCTGCGTCAGCGCGCTCCTCTGCGTGCCTGTCACCACCTGATCCTCGCGGACCTTGAGTCCGAGCCCGCGCGCGATCGTCAGCGCCGTGCCGGGATGGTCTCCCGTCACCATGCGGACGCCGATACCCGCCTCGGCGCAGCGCGCGATCGCCGCGGGCACCTCCGGGCGGACCGGGTCAATCAACCCGATCCAGCCGAGGAAGACGAGGCCGGTCGGCGAGGCGGGGTCGACCGCCGCTGAGCCTTCCGATGCGGCAACGGCGATGATCCGGTATCCCTCGGCCGCCATCACGTTGGCCTT
>JAPKCG010000602.1 GCA_028823055.1 Sphingomonas bacterium | reverse complement strand
GAATCCGAGATGGCCAAGCTCAGCGTCGTGTCCGAACCCGAGAAGGTGGACATGCCCGACCCGTTCCAGGTCGAAGCAGCCGTCGACCTGATGATGCGCACGATGTTCGACGTGCTGCGCGACACCCGCATGGAACCGTTCGCGGCCGATCTGGCTTGGGGCTTCGCCAACAGCTTCCATGTGGTGGCGAAGCGGATCGAAGGCCGCGAGGATGACGCCGCCAAGAAGCTCGGCGATCTCGCCCGCAGCTACGACCCCTCGGAGATCTACGCCACCGAGCTGGAGGACACCCAGCTCCTCTGCCAGACGCTGCAGGGATGCCGTGAAGCGCTGGAAGCGATGCGCGGCCATGCGTCCGACGTCTACCGCGTCGAAACGGGCCGCGTCTTTCAGGCAACCAGGGGATCGCAGGTCAGCAAGAACGGCGTTACCGCAAGCCAGATCCAGTCGCGGGACTTCCTCGCAGCACGCGCAAAAGACCGCCGCGCGCAATTCCAACCCGAGGGACCAATGGTCGTCGTGTCGGGCGGACATACGGGATGGCACGACTACGAGATGATCTGGGATATCCTGGACGATATCAAGGGCCGCATTCCAAGCATGGTTCTGGCAACGACCGGGATGCGCAAAGGTCTCGACGCCATGGCGAGCAGCTGGGCGCAAAAGAACGGGGTCAATACGATCACGTTTGCACCGGATGGCCGTCACGGCAAGCGGGCTCCGTTCTTGCGCAACGAAAGCATGGTCAAGCTTGGACCAGTCGAAGCGATCGTCGGCGAGGGTACGGGCATTCAGGCCAACCTTGCACAGCGGCTCCGTCAGGCAGGCGTCCCGCTTCACATCCGCCGTCTGGACGATCAGCGTCCGGCCAGTGGCGGGAACCGGCAATACGCATCAGCATAGTGCCACTCGGGAGGCTCCGGCTCATGCCGGAGCTTCCCTTTTTTTTCTGCATTGCTGCGGGGCTCAGGGGCATCGAACCCCTTCGCCCCGGTCAGGATTGGTCTGGACCCATAAAGGGGAGGGGGAGGGAGGGTTGTAGCACCACAGGAGACTAAGATGCTCGTCACCTTCCGGATCAAAGATACGGTCACAATGCTTCATTCAAAGCCGGCTGAAATTTCATTCCGTGATCTCGCCAGCCTGATGCGGAAACTGCATATCAACAAGGCCGACCTCGATGTCGATACCGAAGAGCTGGAGGCGGCGCCGCTCAACTTCGAAGTGAACGCAAATGTGCTATCGATGGCTGAGTTTACGACATGTTTTGGGCATCGCGTAGAGATCATCGCGGTCGTCGAGGAGGCGCAATTCCTTGGACGAACATTGCGGATCGAGCATCCCAATATGCGCGCCCCGATCACAATGAAAGTCTCGGAACATATCGCGCTCGGACGCGAAATGATAATGGGTCCAGAACTTGCAGCTAAAGCACTCTATTGCCTTGGCCGTGACAGTGATGAAGGCGGCGAACTAAAGCTGGATGACCTTCTGGGGCTGCTTCAAGATCATCGGATCCATGAGGCTTTTGTGCGGGCAAACATTACTCCTGTGTATGACAGCTTTTCGAAATTGGCGCTGACCGATTGCGGCGACCAGCGGCCGATGCTCGAATGGTCTTCATGACCACACGGCCTGCTCTACCCTGCAATCATTGCAGCGCGTGAAAGGTCGACAAGGCAG
>JAPKCG010000601.1 GCA_028823055.1 Sphingomonas bacterium | reverse complement strand
GGCACCGGGGTCGAGGGCATCTGGGCGATCGGCGATGTCGTTCCCGGCCCGATGCTCGCGCACAAGGCCGAGGATGAAGGCATCGCGGTCGCGGAAAACATCGCGGGCCATACCGGTATCGTAAACCACGATATCATCCCCAGCGTCGTCTACACCTGGCCCGAAATCGCGGGCGTCGGCCTGACCGAGGAAGCCGCGAGAGATTTGCTCGCGAAGACCGGCGGCGAGGTGAAGGTCGGCAAATTCCCGATGCTCGCCAACAGCCGGGCGAAGACCAACCATGAACCGGACGGTCTGGTGAAGATCATCGCCGACGCCAAGACCGACCGCGTGCTCGGCGTATGGTGCATCGCCAGTGTCGGCGGCACGATGATCGCACAGGCCGCGCAGGCAATGGAGTTCGGCGCGACCAGCGAAGACATCGCCTATACGTGCCACGCCCATCCGACGCACAGCGAAGCCATCAAGGAAGCCGCGATGGCGGTGCAGGGCAAACCGATCCACATTTGACGAGGCCCTATTCGTCGTCGGCTATAGTCGCCGATGAACTGGTTGCTCTGATCGGGAATCTTGATCTAGTCTAAACTCCTCTATACGGAGGGTAGGCCATGATTTTACCGGTATTGATGCTGTTGCAGTCGCCTGCTGATGACATCGTCATCACGGGCAAGCGATTGGTAGAAGCGCAGGCAGTCTGCGCGCGGGGCGGCTGCACCGTGCGTCGCGATGTGCAGGCATCGATTGCCATGGCTGAGGCTGAATTTCGTACCGGCGATTACAAACAGGCGAAGCATACGCTTGAAGGCGCGATTTCGCGCAATCGCAAACATGCCGCTACCGACCCAAAACTTGTGGCCGCACTATATGAGGCGTATGCGACCGTATCCCAACATGAGGGTAATCAGAGGAATTATCGTACCGCTGTCGCGAACCGCGTCGATACGCTGCGGGACAATTTGCCGCCCGATGATCCGGCAGTCATCGCCGCGACGCCCGCGCTGGGCGACATGTGGATGGAACTTCGTAACTATCGTCAGGCGACCGCCAGCTATAAATCGGCCGAACGCGCGGCGCTTGAAGCTGGCAACGACAAAGCCGCTGTGATTGCAGGAATGAAGCGGAGCTGGGCGGTCGCGGCAGGGGGCGACAGGCGTCGCGCGCTTCAGATGATCGACGATATGGAACAGCTTCCGGTGGATGAGAATCCGCAATACCGGTTGGCGCTCCGCGTGCTGAGATTGCGGATTGCAGCGCGTGATGCCGACGAGCGGCAGATGGCGGAACTCGTTAAGGCGATCGGTCGGCAGCAGGGGGAACCGCCAGCGTTGATCTGGGCTCCGCCATTTGAAGAGGATGCGATCAACGCGGCCAACGCGAACGCACGAAAGTTTGAGATGGTGTCGGCATTTACCCCCTCGTCCAGCGAAATTGCGGGAATCCAGTGGGCGGATGTCGGTTTCTGGATCAAGGCGGATGGCAGAACCAAAGATCCCGAAATGCTTCGCGGATCGAAAATCCACCCATGGTTGCCGCTCGTTCTGGCGCAGGTTCGCGCCCGCCGTTATGCCGCAACGGCAAACAGCGCCGATGACGACGGGATATATAGAATCGAGCGCGTCACGAAGCGAACAATCTATGCGACGCCGCCGGGCAGCGTGATCAGACGCCGCGTCTGGGCCCCAGGGTT
>JAPKCG010000600.1 GCA_028823055.1 Sphingomonas bacterium | reverse complement strand
GCTGAAGAGTCCCCACTGCGCAAAAAGGAGATCCGATGCGCTATCTGCGAAGTATGGTCCTCGCCGGCCTAGCCCTTCTGGCCTGCGCCATGTTCAGCGTCCCGAGCCTCGCGGCGACGACCGATCCTGGTCTCTACACGGTGTCCGTCGATCATCTCGACTACGCCATCCCCACCGACTTCGCGATCGTCGAACGGACCGCTGTCACGGCGGAGGGCTACGGCGGCGATCGGCTCGCCAAGCAGCGAAGTCCCGGTATCCTGAAGCCGGTGTACGCCGAGAGCTTCCAGACCGACGGCCGCAGCCTCCGCTCCTACCACCGGCGATGTTAGCGGCAGACGCGATCAGATGAGATACGAGCGCCGCGGGTGATCCGCGGCCTCACCACAACCCGAAGGAATGGCCGAAGGGGTGAATGCCGGCCAGTACCGCTCCAACAGCGGCCATGGTTGCGAGCACGATCTGGTAGGCTTCGAGACTGACTTTCTGCTCAACACGGACAGCCTTGCCTTTCCAGTAGAGGCGCCCGTCGCCATCGATCTCCAGATCGTCCATATCGTCGAAAGAAAGAGCACGGCGGTGCATTTGATCCTCATCTCCGGTTGCAGAACCTGGAGCGTAGTGGACCAGATCACCGGCCTTTTACCAATCCGAGGTTGAGATGCCTTGCAAATCGTGCGCTGCCCGCCGCCGCCTCCTCGCCGCCGGCTATGCCAAGGGCGGCATCAAGGGAGCGGTGAAGGCAATGCCGGCGGTCGGGCGCCATCTGGTCGCGAACCCGCCGAGGCTGGAACGTAAGCCCGATGACGCCCCGGATGTCGGTCGGCGCTAGTCGTCGTTCTCTTCGACGCCGTCTTCGACATCCACCTCCTCGCGTTCGACCTCGTCGCCGCAGGCCGTCAGGCCAACGCTGGCGGTGAAAGCGAGAGCGATCAGGGCGGGAATACGGATGTTCATGGTGCTGCCTCCTCTTGTTGCTTGATGCAACGGAACGGCGACGGAAGGTCAGAGGTTGCCCTCGTCCCCGCGTGTCCCCTCCAAGTGCTGAACGAATTCAAAGGAAATCAATATGGCGCGCGGCGGAAAGCGTCCCGGCGCCGGTCGTAAGCCGGGCTCCTCCACCAAGATCAATGCGCAGCAAAGGCGCACGCTGACCGAGATCGCCCGGGACCACACCGTGCAGGCCATAGGCGTTCTGACGTCCATCATGAGCGACACAGATGCCCCTGCAGCAGCTCGCGCCACGGCGGCGAACAGCGTGCTCGACCGAGGCTGGGGGCGGCCGACACAAGATCATCGCCACGGGGGCCCGACAGGAGGCGCCATCCCCACAATCGACGTCGCCAAGCTGAAGGGGATGACGGACACGGAGCTCGAAGCCCTTGAACGTGCACTTGTCCAGATCGGCATTGTTGACGGCGATCCGGGCGGAGAGGGACGCGAGGAAGACTGAGGACGACCGCGCGGTAGAGCGGAAGCGCCTGCTGGGCTCGCATCTCGATTTCACCCGCAAGTTCTTCGTCGAGAAGGAGGGCCAACCGTTCTCGGTCGCGGCGTTCCACCAGGTCATCTGCGATGCGCTCGATCAGGTCTTTAACGGCAGGATCCGCCGGCTGATCATCAACGTGCCGCCGGGTTACGGGAAGACCGAACTCGCGGTGGTGAACTTCATCGCTCGCGGCTTCGCGA
>JAPKCG010000599.1 GCA_028823055.1 Sphingomonas bacterium | reverse complement strand
GACCCCGTCAATCAGGAAAAGCTGGAGGCGCTGATCCTTGCCGAGCGCGACCGGGGTGCGACGATCCTGTTTTCGACGCATATCATGAGCCATGCCGAGCGGATCTGCGACCGGCTCGCGATCATCGCGGGGGGCAAACGGCGGTTCGAGGGGACGGTCGACGACGCACGCGGGATGTTGCCGCAGCGCGTGCTCTACACGCCGCACGACAGCAGCGACGCGGTCGCGAGCGCGCTGCCCCGCGATGCGATGCGCGATGGGCCGCAGTGGCGCTTCGAATTGCCGCCCGAGGGGATCGAACCGCTGCTCGCGCGGCTGATCGAGCGCGGTCATGGCATCGCGGGGCTGTCGATCGAACGGCCCGGCCTGCACGAAGCGTTCGTGTCGATCGTCGGGCGTGAGGCGCTGGCGGCGGCTGAACCGGACGGGACGACCGATGCGGGGATCGCGGCATGAGCGCGACGTTGAAACGCACCATCCGCCAGACGCTGACGATCGCGCGGCGTGACTTTATCGCGACGGTGTTCACGCCGATCTTTCTGCTGTTCCTGTTCGCCCCCGTCATCATGGGGTCATTCGGCGCGATCGGCGGCCTGGGCGCGGCGAGCGTCGCGGATGGCAGCTCGAACAAGTCGCGGATCGTCGCGATCGTCCCGCCGGACCAGTCGCGTGCGATGGTCGAGGCGGACAAGAGGCTGCGCGCGGCCTATCGCAACGAAGACCAGCAACCGCCCGGGCTGAAGACGATCGATCCGGCGACCGATCCCGCCGCGCAGGCGCAGGCGCAATTTACGAGCAAGGCTTACGACGCCTCCGCGGTGATTTACGGGCCGCTGACGACGCCGACGATCCTGTACGGCCCCCGCGGCAGCCGCGCGGCGGATTATCTGGCGCTGCTGGCAGGCGATGCGCTGGCGCGTGAGGCGCTGGGCGGCGCGCTGCCACGGGTCGAGGCGACCAGGACGCAGGTATCGCGCGACACGCCATCGACGAGCGGGCAGCACCAGTCCGCGTTCTTCGCGGTGTTCGGAATCTTTTTCCTGACCTTGTTCCTGTCGGGCCAGGTCGTCGGCACGATGGCGGAGGAGCGCAACAACAAGGTGATCGAGGTGCTGGCCGCCGCGGTGCCGCTGGAATCCGTGTTCCTCGGCAAGCTGATCGGGATGTTCGGCGTCGCGATGCTGTTCGTCGGATTCTGGGGCGCGGTGATCGCGCAGATCGGGTCGTTCCTCCCGCCCGAGGCCGCGCCCGCGCTCGCCGAACTGGTCCCTGCGGTCGGGCTGCCGATGTTCGCGGTCCTGTTCGGCGTGTATTTCACGATGGCCTATCTGTTGCTGGGGTCGGTGTTCCTGGGCATCGGGGCACAGGCATCGACGATGCGCGAGATCCAGATGCTGTCGCTGCCGATCACGATCCTGCAAGTCGCGATGTTCGCGCTGTCGACCGCCGCCGCATCGCGACCGGGGTCATGGATCGCGACGGTGGCGGAACTGATCCCGCTATCCTCCCCCTTCGCGATGGCGGGTCATGCCGCGAACAGCCCCGCCCTGTGGCCGCATGTCGCCGCGATCGCGTGGCAGCTGATGTGGGTCGCGATCTTCATCACGGTCGGCGCACGCCTGTTCCGGCGCGGCGTCCTGCAATCGGGCAGCGCCAGACCGAAACGCAGACGCGCCAAAGCAAATTGACATAAG
>JAPKCG010000129.1 GCA_028823055.1 Sphingomonas bacterium | reverse complement strand
ATCGGGTTCTGCTTCGGCGGCAAATGCGCGCTCGACATGGCGCGGTCGGGGCAGGACATGCGTGGCGTCGTCAGCTTTCACGGCGTCTATGGCGCGCCCGATTATGCGATCGCCGCGCCGGTCGCCGCGAAGATCCTCGTCTGCCACGGGTGGGACGATCCGCTCGGTCCGCCAACCGCGGTCGCGGCGCTTGCGACCGAGCTGACCGACGCCGGCGCAGACTGGCAGCTCCACGCTTATGGTCATGCCGGCCATGCCTTCACCGACATCGCGATGAAGGGCCAGCCCGCCCCGCGTCCCGGCGTCGGTTACGAAGAACGCGCCGACCGCCGCAGCTGGCAGGCGATGACGAATTTTCTCAGCGAATTGTTCGTCTGAGCTGCCGTCACAGATCGATCGCCATGAACCGGTTGAACGCGGTTTCGCGATAGCCCGCAAAGGCGTCGCACGGCGTAAAGCCGTGGCGCGCATACATGGCGATCGCGGGCTCGAACGCCGGCCCCGATCCGGTTTCGAGCGCAAGCCGCGTCAGCCCGCGCCCGCGCGCTTCCTCGATGATATGCGCCAGCATCGTGCGCCCGCGCCCCGAATTCTTATTGTCGGTCGCGGTGCGCATCGACTTGATCTCACCCAGCGTCGCGTCGTGCACCTTCAGCGCACCCATCGCTGCCAGGGTGCCGCCATCCCACAAGGTGTAGAAGGCGACATTGTCCGCCTTTAGCCCGCCAAGATCGAGGAAATGGCATTTCCCCGCAGGCGAACTGGCCAGCATTCCCGCCGCGTGCAGCGTCAGCAAGTCGATCACCTGCGGATCGTCGAACACCCCTTCGCGTATCATCGGCCCTGCCCTTTACCCTCGTCAGACGTCGTCGATCATCGCGGTCAGGACTTCAAGGCACGACACCGCGAGTTGTTTCGACCGCGCGCCGCTCCAGCCATGTACGGGGTCGGCGTTCATATCATGATCCTTGAACGGCATCTCCAACGTCACCGACACCGCCCCGAACCGTTCGGCGAGCTGGTTTGTCGACATCGACAGGTTGGCGGTGCCGGGCTTCGCCTTGGGATAGCCCTTTTCAGTCTGGAAGTCGGGCGTCGCCGCCGCCAGCGCCTTGCCGAATCGCGTGAACAGGTCGCCCTGCCGGTCGGTCCAGCTCGGGATGCCTTCGAACCCCGCGATGAAATTCGCGGCGATCGCCTCGTCACCATGGACGTCGAGCGCGAAATCGACGCCCGTCTCGTCCATCATGGTGCGCACGCACAGCACTTCGGGGCTCTTTGCCGCCGAGGGTTCGTGCCATTCGCGGTTGAGATTGGTGCCGACGCCGTTCGTCCGCAAATGCCCGCGCAGCGTCCCGTCGGGGTTCATGTTGGGGACGACATGGACAGTCGCCTTGGCGAGCAAGTCGGCCGCCGCCGGGCTCGTCAGCCAGTCCAGCGCACCCTCCATCCACCATTCCGCCATCGATTCGCCCGGATGCTGGCGCGCATAGAGCCACACCGACTTCGCACCGCTGCCGATCTTAAAATAGTCGATCGCCTGCCCGTCGAGCGTCGTCCCGATCTGCCGATGCGTCACCCCGTCCTTCGCGGCCGCACGCGCGACCAACGCGTCGTGCATCGCCATCGTATAGGGTTCGAAATAGGCGAACCACGCCAGATCGCCCGTCGCCTCGTAATCGATCGTCAGCACACCGTCGGCATAGCTGGTCGGTGCCATCGTCCAGGTCGACAGGTCCGTCGTCACGCGCGCCTTATAACCGGGCCACCCCATCGGATACGCCGATTCGCCCGCGTTGACGATGCGCAGCGACAACCGCCGCCCCTTCACGCCCGCGACGCGAAAGAAGAACCATTGATAGAAATCCGAATCGCGGTCCTTCTCGATGGCGAGGTCGATACGGTCGCCATCGACCCCGACGACGCGGATATTGCCGCCGTCGAACCCGGCGTTGATGTGAAGATCGGTCATGTGATGCCTTATTTAACGGTAATGGTCCGGCCCGATTCGCCGGGGAATCCGGTGAAGAGCGCGGTGGCGAGCTTGCCCGCCTGTTCGTTCGCGCCCTTGATCTCGCTGACGCCCTGCGCGCGGCCTTCCCAGATCGGCGACATGTCGGTGCGCTGCTTGATCGTGACCGACAGCTCGGCGATGAGCACATTGCTTTGCTTCGCGCCGCCGAAGGGAATGCCGACCCCGCCGCCAAGGCCCAGGCCACCGCCGCGCCCGCCACTATAGCTGCCGCCGCCGATACCGAGCGTAAAGGGCGACCGGCGCTGCGGTCCCAATTCGGTGGTTCGCGTGAACGACACCGCGGCAATAAAATCCGCCTGCCGCCCCTGCGCGGGCAGCGTATAGCCATTCTTGAGCAGCTCGCCCTCGACGGCGGCGGCATAGGTCTTGAACTCCAGGCTGGCGGGCGCATCGCCATTGCCCGTGACCGGCTGTACCGCGACCGTTCCGCGCGGGATCGGTGCGTCGAGGTGATAGCGCAGCACCTCTGTCGGCGGCAGCGACAGCGACGTCGCGCAACCGCCAAGGCCAAGGGCGGCGATCGCGGTGAGCGACAGAAGGGCGAGGCGTCGATTGGTCATCATACTGGGCTTTCTCAGTCCGGGGAACGCGATATGAACGCTCTAGCGCCGCCAGTGTTGCTTGACTATCGCCTGTCGCATCGATAGGCGCTCGCGCTTTCCAGAACATCGATTCAGCCAGCAAGGCACACCGTATCATGAAGATTCGCAACTCTCTCAAGTCGCTCAAGGGGCGTCACCGCGACAACCGCGTGATCCGTCGTCGCGGTCGCACCTATGTCATCAACAAGACCAACCGCCGGTTCAAAGCGCGCCAGGGCTAAGGACCGTCGCAGCGGATTAGCGTTGCTAATCCGCGCACGCCGACGGGCCTGGCCAGCGGCACGCCGCGCCGACTGACGACACGGAATTCACTTCCGCGTCGGGCCGCGAAAGGCAGTGATGACTCTCCCCACCTCGGTCATTTTCGATGTCGGGCGGGTTCTGTACGAATGGGATCCCCGGATCCTCTATGAGCGCCTGATCGACGACGATCGGGCGCTCGATGCGTTTCTGCGCGATGTCGTCACGGTCGAATGGCATTTCCAGCATGACGCCGGACGTCCTTTCGCCGAAACCTCGGCGGAACTGATCGCGCAACATCCCGAGCATGAATCGCTCATCGCCCAATGGGGACCGCGCTTCGCTGACAGCGTCGGCCCGGCGGTGGCCGACATGCCCGCGCTCGTCGACGCGCTGGAGGCGGGGGACGTTCCGCTTTACGCGATCACCAATTTCTCGGGCGAATTCTGGCCGCCCTTCCGCCATCGCGAAGCTGCGATGTTCGACCGATTCCGCGACATCGTCGTGTCGGGCGACGAGAAACTCGTAAAGCCGGACCCCGCCATCTACCACCTCGCGCTCAACCGGTTCGGGCTGGAGGCGAAGGACACGGTCTTCATCGACGATAACGAGGCGAATATCGCGGGCGCGCGGTCGGTCGGCCTGATCGCGCTCCACTTCACCGGCGAACCGCAGCTTCGCCGCGATCTCACCGCGCTGGGGCTGCTTCAGCCGTAACGTTCCAGCTCGTCGCCGACGATGCGGACGACGTGAAGCACGTTGGTCGACCCCGGTGTCCGGAACGGCACGCCCGCCATCAGGATAACACGGTCGCCCGCCTTGGCGATCCCCTGACGCAATGCGGTCCGCTTCGCCTTTGCCACCATCTCCTCGAACGAGTCGACGTCGCGCGTGTGAACCGCGTGAGTCCCCCACAACAGCCCCAGCCGCCGCGCGGTTTCCAGTTTCGGCGTCAGCACCAGGATCGGCACCGGCGGGCGTTCGCGCGCGATCCGGCGCGCGGTCGATCCCGATGTCGTGAAACAGATGATCGCCGCCGCCGACACCGTCGTCGCGATCGACTTCGCCGCCTCCGCCAGCGCGTCGGCGGTCGTGGGGTCGGGCCGGGTGACCGTGAAATGCATCCGGTCGCCATGCATCGGGTCGTCCTCGACCGAGATGCCGATCGCGTTCATCATCGCGACCGACTGGACGGGCCAGTCGCCCGCCGCACTCTCCGCCGACAGCATGATCGCATCCGCCCCGTCATAGACCGCGGTGGCGACGTCGGAGACTTCGGCGCGCGTCGGCGAGGGCGATTTGATCATCGATTCGAGCATCTGCGTCGCGACGACGACGGGCCGCCCCTGACGCCGCGCGGTCTCGACGATTCGTTTCTGCAGCGGCGGGACGCGTTCGGGCGGCAGTTCGACGCCCAGATCGCCCCGCGCGACCATGACGCCGTCGCACGCCTCGACGATCTCTTCCAACCGCTCGATCGCGGCGGCTTTTCGATCTTGGCGAGCAACGCCGCCTGCCCGCCGATCAGCTTCCTTGCCTCCCACAGATCCTCGGGCCGCTGAACGAAGCTCAGCGCGATCCAGTCGACCCCCTGTTCGATCGCAAAGGCCAGATCGCTGCGATCCTTTTCGGTCAGCGCCGCCATCGGCACGACGACATCGGGAACGTTCAGCCCCTTGTGATCGCTCAATGGCCCGCCGACTTCAACGCTCGTCTCGATCCGGTCGGGGCCGTGATCGGTGACGCGCAGCACCAGCTTGCCATCGTCGAGCAGCAATCGCGCGCCCGGTTCGATCGCTTCGAAAATTTCGCGATGCGGCAATTCGACGCGGGTGGCATCGCCCTTTTCGTTCGACCGGTCGAGGACGAAGGTCGATCCCGTCTCCAGCTCGACCTTCCCGCCCGCGAACTTGCCCACGCGCAGTTTCGGCCCCTGCAGATCGGCGAGGATCGTCGAGGGGCGACCAAGTTCTTGCTCAAGCGCCCTGATCGCCGCGATCACCGGCACCTTCGATGCCTGATCCCCGTGGCTCATATTGATCCGAAACGCATCCGCGCCCGCGGCGAACAGCGTCTCGATCATCTCTGGCGTGTTGCTGGCGGGGCCGAGCGTCGCGAGAATGCGAACTTTGCGCGCGCGCGGAGAGATTGGTTTTGACATGAATAGGCTCCTGGGGAATGGCCGTCAGCTTTCCTAGTCCCTATCTCGTTGCGATCAACCACAGGAAGACACGCAATGACCGATAAACTGGATCAACTCGACGATCAGGTCGCTGCCGCGGCGTTCCGGCGGCTCGTCCACCATCTGCGCAAACGGTCGGACGCGCAGAATGTCGACTTGATGGGGCTGGCGGGCTTTTGCCGCAACTGTCTGGGCGACTGGGTCGAGGAAGCGAGCGACATGACCAAGGCCGAGGCACGCGAAGCGGTTTACGGCATGCCACAATCCGAATGGAAGACCCTCCACCAGAAGGAAGCGACCCCCGAACAACTCGCGCGGATGCAGGAAAGCGTGAAAAAGAACGATGCGCTCGACGCCGCACATAACGATGCCCCGCCCGTGTCCGGTACACCCGCCACCGCCTGACCGGTCGATCGAAACCCGCTTGAGCGATCACGGTTAACCGCTTAGTGGCTCCCCCCTCGTCGCCCGGTGCGGCATCCGATTCATTTTTCACGCAGGAAAGGCCCGCCATGCACGCGGGCGGGGAGCGATTATGGCCGAAGAACGCAACGAAGGCATGGGGGGCGGTCACGTCGCGGCGGACGAGCTGCGGCTGCTGATCGAGCGCGCCGAACGGCTCGAAGAAGAAAAAAAGGGCATCGCCGACGACATCAAGGACGTAATGGCGGAGGCCAAGGGCCGTGGGTACGATCCCAAGGCGATCCGCAAGATCCTGTCGATCCGCAAAAAGAAAAAGGAAGAATATCAGGAAGAGGAAGCGATCCTGGAGGTTTACATGCAGGCGCTCGGCATGATCTGAAGAGGCGTTAACCCCTTCTTTGCAGTCAAGTAAGCATAACGTCCGCTGGTGACGCAGGGGCAACGCGGATGTGGAAAGGGACGCAGGGCGCACGCCCACGGGAAGAACGCATCAGCGTCGTCATCCCCTCGCGCATGCGCGTGTCCGACGCGTGGAGCGATGTCTGCATCCGCAACATCTCTTCACGCGGCATGCTCGTCGCCGCGAAAACCCCGCCCGAACTTGGCAGCTGTGTCGAAATCCGCCGGGGATCGCAGATCATCATTGCGCGCGCGGTGTGGAAAGACGGCAATTATTGCGGGCTGCGCTCGCAGGAAAAATTGCCGGTTCAACAGATTATTTCCGAACCGCGACTGACCAAAAAACCCCAGGTCGCAATGGCGGCGGGCGATGCGGCCGCCGACAGGCGTAACCGTGATCGCGACAACGCCGCCTCGATCGTCGAGCGGCAGGAACGCAGCCGCCGCTTCGCGACCGTCTTTCAATTCCTCGTCTTCGTCACGATGGCGGTCGGCGGGTCGATCTGGGTCGCGACGTCGATCTATGGCTTGCTTGCCGCGCCGGTCGAGGCCGCCGAACGCGCGCTGGACGGCAAGGCGAGCTAAGCCCCTTCCGCCGCTGCGGTCGTCCAGCCGAGCTGCGGGATCGTGATCGACCGTTTGCCGCCCAGATCGGTGCGCATCACGAACAGGTCGCGGCTTTCGATATACCCGATCAGCCGCCGCACCCGCCCCAGCGAACTCGTCCCATAGGTGGCGGCGATCGCGGCATCCGACGGGCACGGCTCGCCATCGCGCGCCGCCCGCGCCACGAGCAGGAACGCACCGAGCATATCGTCGGGGAGCGCGGTCGCGAGGCGCAGCGCATCGGCCCATTCCTCCGCCCCGACATCGAACAGCCCCGCGCGCGCGCAACTCAATCGCCGCGTGAAATCGGGCAGGTCGAGCGCGGGCCGCGCCAGGCCCGCCATCCGGCACCGCACCTGAAAATCCTGAAACAACACCGCCGGCTGCCGCGTTGCCGCATCGTCGTCGGCGACGATGTCGCGCATCACACCGGCATAGATCGCCTCGATGTCGGCCGACGACCGGTCGGGCGCGGCAGGTTCGGGCGCGGGTCGCGACAAATCGGCGATCAATTCCTCCGCCGGCACACGGCGCGGTTCGGGATCGGGAAAGCTGAACGTCGGCGCCTCGGGCTCCGCGACCGACAGCAAATCCTGCAAATCGGGCGCGGGTGCGGTCGGCAGCGGCACCAGCTTGGGGCTGCCGCTGCGCGCACTCGTTTCGACTTCACCGATCTTCACCGTGATCGGCCGCCGCGACACCGCAGGCCCCAGCGCCAGGAAACTGCCGCGCGCCAGATCGCGAATCATGTCCGCCTGCCGCCGTTCCATGCCGAGCAGGTCGGCCGCCCGCGCCATGTCGATGTCGAGAAACGTGCGCCCCATCAGGAAATTCGACGCCTCCGCCGCGACGTTCTTCGCCAGTTTCGCCAGCCGCTGCGTCGCGATCACCCCCGCAAGACCACGCTTGCGTCCCCGGCACATCAGGTTCGTCATCGCCGACAGCGACGCGCGGCGGACCTCCTCGGCAACCTCCCCGCCCCCGGTCGGCGCGAACAATTGCGCCTCGTCGACGACGACCAGCGCGGGATACCAATGTTCACGCGGCGCATCGAACAGCGCCGAAAGAAACGCGGCGGCGCAGCGCATCTGCCCCTCCGCCTCCAGCCCTTCCAGGCTCAGCACGACGCTCGCACGATGTTCGCGCAACCGGCCTGCGATCCGTGCGATCTCGGTCAGCGAATAATCCGCCGCCTCGACGACGACATGGCCATAGGCATCCGACAGCGTCACGAAATCGCCCTCGGGATCGATCACGACCTGCTGCACCTGACCCGCAGATCTTTCGAGCAGGCGGCGCAGCAGATGCGACTTTCCCGACCCCGAATTGCCCTGGACGAGCAATCGGGTGGCAAGCAATTCTTCGAGATCCATGGTCACGGGCGTGCCGCGCGCGTCGGCCCCCATGTCTACGCTGACGGTCATCGCGCCCGTTTGGCCGATGCGCCCCCCGCCGGGCAAGCCTTATGCGACCGCCCGCGCGCCGCCGTTGCGCCCCTCCCTTGAGCGGGACGCCGCCCGCGCTTATGGGCTGACCGCAACCATAAGTGTCGCAAGGGTTACCATGGCAGGCCATTCCAAGTTCAAGAACATCATGCACCGCAAG
>JAPKCG010000598.1 GCA_028823055.1 Sphingomonas bacterium | reverse complement strand
CTTCCTTGAACCCCGCCAGCGCCTGCTCCGCCGGGCGTTTCGCATCGGTCAGCGTATCGCCGACGCGCGCCTGCGCCACGTCCTTGATCTGCGCAGTGATGAAGCCGATTTCGCCCGGCCCCAGATCAGCGAGTTGCTCGATCTTCGGGCTGAAACAGCCGACACGATCGATCAGATGCGTCGTGCCCGCATTCATGAATTTGATCTGCTGGCCCTTCTTCATCACCCCGTCGATCACGCGAACGAGGATGACGACGCCCAGATACGGGTCGTACCAGCTATCGACGAGCATCGCTTTCAACGGCGCGTCCGCATCGCCCGTGGGCGGCGGGATCTTCGTTACGATCGCTTCGAGAATCTCCGCGATCCCGATCCCCGATTTCGCCGACGCCAGCACCGCCTCGGACGCATCGATCCCGATCACGTCCTCGATTTCCTTGCGCACCTGTTCGGGTTCGGCGGCGGGCAGATCGATCTTGTTGATGACGGGCACGATCTCATGGTTGTGCTCGATCGACTGATAGACGTTGGCGAGCGTCTGCGCCTCGACTCCCTGCGCCGCATCGACGACCAGCAGCGCGCCCTCGCACGCCGCGAGGCTCCGGCTGACTTCATAGGCGAAATCGACATGCCCCGGCGTGTCCATCAGGTTCAGCTCATATTCGATGCCGTCCTGCGCGGTGTACGCCAGCCGCACCGTCTGCGCCTTGATCGTGATCCCGCGCTCTTTCTCGATGTCCATATTGTCGAGCACCTGCTCGGACATCTCGCGCGCGGTCAGCCCGCCGGTCAGCTGGATCAGCCGGTCGGCCAGCGTCGACTTGCCATGATCGATATGCGCGATGATCGAAAAATTGCGGATGCGGGAAAGCGGGGTGGCCACGGTGTCTTGTTCAACCTGTCGAAGGGGATGCGCGCCGTTAGCACCGACCGGCGCGGATGCCAAAGGGGGTGAGATGCTTTGGCGTTGTCGGCTTTATCTGCAAGGCCTATTTCCGATCGATGCGCTCGTGGCGACTCACACTTGGATGTATCGTCATCGCGATGGCGACCCCTGCGTTGGGCGAGAGCGATCATTACATCCCGCCGCCGACGACCCGCCAGCTCGACGGCATCGACAAGCAACATGCCGACGCGCTGATCGCGCAGCTGGTCACCGCGCAGGATGCGCTGAGAGCGGGCAAGTTCGAAACGTTCGAATTGCTGGCCGGCGCGCCCGCATCCTACGACGAAAGCGCCATCGCGCCGCGCACCGCCTTCCTTCGAACGCGCTTCGATCAGGTGTGGGAGATCAGGAGGCTGACATCGACAGCCGACTCTAACGACCCCCGTCGCACCTATGCGCTCGCCTATGCACCGAATGGGCTGGGCAAGGCTTACTGGAACATCGTCGTCAATTTAGGGTTCAGCGACGATTTGATCGCGGTCACAATGCGTTATCAGGCGCCAGCACCGTTCTGACCGTCGGCTAACCGGTCACCCCCATCACACTATCCCACCGCGCCTCGCCCACGCCGCTCACCAGCCGCCACGGCACTCCGCGGCGTTCCAGCTCCGCCCTCGACAGGTCGAAGAACCGCTGCCGTTCCGCCGTGCGCCCGAACATCCGCGTCCCGTCCTCGACCCAGGGCAGATCGATGTCGAATAACAGATACAGGTCCGCGCACCCCTGCCACGCGTCGAACCACGGGTCGCGCCATC
>JAPKCG010000128.1 GCA_028823055.1 Sphingomonas bacterium | reverse complement strand
TGCCGAAATCGGTCAGCAGCGCGTCGCGGCTATGGTCGACCTCGACCGGATAGGGCTGCGGCTTCACCGACTTGCTGTCGGTGGCGGCGGCTGCCGTCGTTTTACCTGTCGATGCGGTTGCGTCGATCGTATCCGTGCTCATATCGCTTGCCTGACTATCTCTGAAATCCATCGCTACCGCTCCCGTTCAATATCATCGCGCCCAAACCGAATCGGGTCACCGGGGGCATCCGCCCACCATAGCATCGAGCCGTCCGGGCGGTGAGAACAAAATGTGTACGTCGTGCCATCGAAAAGGCGCGTAGTACCACGGTCGCGGCAAAGGCCGCGTCGCTGTTGCTACTATCTATTGGGTCCGCCCCCGAACTCAACCCCCAGAGATTGTGCCAAACCGCGCCGGGATGCAAGACGGTAAATGATTGATTGAAGTCACGGTTCACCGCATCCGAGCCCCATCTTGTCTATGCTGCAGTGCAGCGACGCGCGGTCGTTGGCGGGGTGCGGCGAATGCAAGGGAACAGGGTGCGAACGAAAAATATTTCCCGCAGAAAGCACCGTGAGCGCGCCGTGCTATCCGGCTGCTATGCCGCACCCTTGCCGCCGTTCACTACCGCCGCAAAGTCGTTACGCGGAACGGTGGAAGGCGTGGTTGGGCCTCAACTGGTTGAGGCGTTCGAGGTCGAAGTTGCAAGCGAAGGAGAGGCCGGCGCGACCGTCTTTGGCCCACGCGATGCGCGCTTCGAACATTTCATGTTCGACAAGCTCGATGAGCACTTCGGTGCCGATCGCGCGCGGATCGAGCGCGACCCCGTCGATCATTGCGCCCGATGTCGAAATATTGCGTATCCGCACGTCGCCGCTGGACGCGCCGATCGACAGCGTGGCGGACCGGAGCATCTTCAGTCGGGGTGCGCGGCTGAATTTGTGGCCGACTGGTTTGATCTCGACGCCGGCGCCCAGTTCAGCCCGGACCGCCTCGGCGAGCGCGGGCTTGCTATAGATATAGCCCTGGATATGCGAACAGCCGAGCGTGCGGATGAGGTCGATCTCATCCTGAATTTCCACGCCTTCCGCAGTCGTTTCCATCCCGAGCGTATCGGCGAGCGTGACGATCGTCTTGATCAGGGCGGCGTTGCGGTTTCCCGGGCGTGCCGCGCCCCGCACGAAGCTCTGATCGATCTTTATCTTGTCGAACGGCGCAGTGCGCAGATAGCCGAGCGACGAATAGCCGGTGCCGAAATCGTCGAGCGCGAGCCGAACGCCAAGCCCCTTCAGGGATCTGAACATCTGATCGGTCGACGACGAATCGTTCAGAAAGACGCCTTCGGTGATTTCGAGTTCGAGCCGGTCGGGTTCGAGTTGCGATCCTGCGAGTGTCGAGGCGACGATGGCGGGGAAGGCGGGGTTGGCGAACTGGATCGGCGACACGTTGACCGCGACGCGGACCTTGCGCGGCCATCCCGCCGCTTCGTGACAGGCGGTACGCAGCGTCCATTCGCCCAGCGCCTCGATCAGGCCGCACTCCTCCGCCACGGGGATGAAGTCTTCAGGGGAAATCGGGCCGCGCGTCGCGTGGTGCCAGCGCAGCAACGCTTCATAACCGACGATCTCTTCGGTCGTCGTCGAGACGATGCCCTGATATGCCAGATGGAAACCGCCCTCGATGATCGCAGTGCGGATATCGTCTTCGAGCCGTTTGCGGTTGCGCGCGCCCTCCAGCATGCTTTCCGAAAAGAACCGGTGGACGCCGCGTCCGTCGCCTTTGGCTGCGTAAAGGGCGAGGTCGGCGTTGCGCGTCAGCGTTTCCGAATCCTAACCATCCTGTGGCGCGATCGCAACCCCGATCGAACATCCGATCGTGACGCTGGTATCGTTGATGAAATAGGGTTGCGACAGTGAGGCGATGAGATCCTTTGCCAGCGTCGTCAACGTCGCCTTGTGATCGATCCCCGGCAGCAGCACCTGAAATTCGTCGCCGCCCACACGCCCGACGAGCCCCGCGCCGCCGACGCCGCGTTCGAGCCGTTGAGCGACCTGTTTCAGCAGGACGTCGCCCGCCTGATGGCCGAGCGTGTCGTTGACCGCCTTGAACCGGTCGAGATCGAGGAGAAAGAGCGAAGAGGGGCGATAATTGCCGCCTTGCCGAACCAGCGTCTTGTCGAGGGTGATCCGCATCCGCTGTCGATTGGCGAGGCCGGTCAGGCTGTCAAACAGCGCAAGGCGCGTAATTTCCGCCTCCGACTGGCGCATCGATGTGAGATCGGTGCCCGACCCGATAAATCCCTGAAACCGGCCGAAATCGTCGATCAGCGGTCGCCCCGAAATCGACCACCAGCGCGCGGCCTCGCCATCGGTGACCGCGCAGACCGAATAATCGGAAAACGACGTCCGCGACGAGATATGGAAGCCGAGCGTGCGTTCGGTCGCGGGCGTGGCGCTGTCCATGCGAAAAATGTCGGTGAGCAACGCGCCGACGGGTTGGGCACCATGTTCGGCAAGCTCCGCAGCGACCTTCGCCGAGAGATAGGTGACGCGGCCGTGACGATCCGCCTCCCAAAACCAGCCGGTGCCGTGGGTTTCGAATTCCGCGACCATCTTGGCGGCGAGACGCCCGTCGCGCATCTGATCGGTACGCTGCTGGCCGCGCAGATAATCGAGCCGTGCGAGGCGGATCGTGGCCATCGCGCTGCAGCCCACCAGCGCCACCGCGAGCAGGGTCGCGATCCAGGCGAGGCTGAGGATCGCGAAGCACGTTGCGACGCCCGCGGCAAAGGCGATCGGTCCGGTCCGGATCTGGTGAACGAGAACGAGCGAAAGGGACAATGCGCTCGTCGTGGCAACGACCGCGACCAGTTTCAGATTGCCATCATCGAGCGCGCAGGCATGCCAGGCGAGCGCGAGCTGCGCCGCGCCGATCAGCGGGAGGATCGCAGTGACGATCCGGTTGCGCGTGTGGGGCATCATGTGAAGAGCCGCAGTCAGCCTGAGCGCGAAGACGAGGGAAAAGGACAGCGCGAGTATGGCGACCACCTGGATCGCGGGAGCGAGCAGGTGTGTGATCCCCTGGCCCAGCGTGACGATCGTCAGCAGTGTGACGGCCGAGATCGCCTGGGCAACGATCGACCAGGGCCAGATCTTGGCGAGGCTGTCGAGCCGTGCCGCCATCGCCATGCCGGTCGCTTCATTGTCGTCGTCGACCAGCCCGAGTGCGATCATCGCGCCACGGAAAGAATTTAATTCAGGCAAGGCGCGCGTGGAGGGCATGTGGCGTCGGCATGCCAGCAAATTGTTGCCAAATCCCTATGCCGTAATGATTAATCGCGCACCGTACCCCGTTTTCCGAGGGTGCGGCGCGCGGGTTTCGATTCATCACCGATGCCGGATTCCCGTTAGCTGAGACGGCGCGCGGTTCAGCGCGGCTTGATGAACCGCAACGTCATCCGGTCGCTTTCGCCAATCGCTGCATAGCGCGTGCGGTTGGTGTCACCCTCGGTATAGGTCGGCGGGAGCGTCCAGACGCCCTTGGCATAATCATGCGTGTCGCGCGGGTTGGCGTTGACCTTGCTTTCCCCCGCGAGGCGGAAGCCCGCTTTGGTCGCGAACGCGACGACCGAGGAGCGTTTCATATAACCGCTCTTGGCTTCCTCGACGCCCTTCGCATTTTCGGGGAGGCGGTGTTCGACGACGCCGAGCGTGCCGCCGGGCTTGAGCATCGCGAACATCTGATCGAACGCGGCCTGGGTCTGGTCGGTCTTGCCGAAACGCCAATTGTGGACGTTGCGGAACGTGAGGACGACGTCGGCGGTGCCCGCAGGAACCGCAGCGGCAGCGTCGCTTGTCGGGAAGGTCGCGTAGCGCGTCGTGCGATAGGCGGCGGGGGTGGCGGCCTGCTTGGCCTTTACCGTGGCGAGGGATTTCTCACTCGGGCCAGCAGCGTAAAGCGTGCCTTTGGCCGCGAGATAGGGTGCGAGAATTTGGGTGTACCATCCGCCGCCGGGCCAGATTTCGACGACAGTGTCGGTCGGTTTCACCCCGAAAAAGCTGAGCGTCTGGACGGGATGGCGGTATTTATCGCGGGCGACGCTGGCGGCGTCGCGAGTCGGTGCCTTGGTCGCGGCGACAAGTGCGGGCTGCGGCGCGGCGGGGCGCTGTGCAATCACGATGGCCCCGCTCGAAAGCGCGATGGCGGCGGCGGTAACGGACAGGTGGCGCATAAGTGATCCTCTCGACTGACTTTTCTCGGTCGCTTGTACCGGACAAAGGCGATCCTGACAAAGCGCGGGTTGAAGCCGGACGAGATCACGACAATATACCCCCTATGGGTATCAGGAAAACGATGGTCGGACACACCGACCGAAGTGCAGTGCTCAATCGACTGCGGCGGGTAGAGGGACAAGTGCGCGGGGTCGCGGCGATGGTCGAGGATAACCGTTATTGCATCGATATCCTCCATCAGATGCAGGCGGTGAAGGCCGCGCTCGCCAAGGTCGAAAGTCAGATATTGAAGGACCATGCCGCCTGCTGCGTCGCTGAGGCGATCGCATCGGGCGATGCCGATGCGCAGCGCGAGAAATTCGGTGAGCTGGTCGATCTGTTCGAGAAGGTAAAACGATGAACGCCACGCCGAAAACCGCCACGCTTTACCGGATGGTGATGGAGAAACATGTCTGTCCGTGGGGGCTGAAAGCGAAATATCTGCTCGAAAGGCAAGGCTATCGGGTCGACGATCATTGGCTTGAGACGCGCGAACAGACCGATGCGTTCAAAGCGGAATGGGACGTGAAAACGACACCGCAGACCTTCATCGATGGCGAGCGGGTCGGCGGTTACGACGATCTGCGTGCGTATCTGGGCAAGCCGGTCAAGGCCCCCGATGCGGTCACGTACACGCCCGTCATCGCGATTTTCGCGATGACGGCGATGATGGCATTGGCGGCGAGCTGGGCAACGCAGGGAAGGTTGCTGACGGTGCGCAGCGGCGAATGGTTCATCGCGTTTTCGATGTGTGCGCTCGCGATACAGAAACTGCGCGATGTCGATGGCTTTGCGACGATGTTCCTGGGTTATGATCTGCTCGCGCGGCGCTGGGTGCCCTATGCCTATCTCTATCCGTTCGGTGAGGCGTTGGCGGGCATATTGATGATCGCGGGCGCGGCGCTGTGGCTCGCGGTGCCGGTGGCGCTCATCATCGGCGGGATCGGCGCGGTGTCGGTATTCTATGCGGTCTATGTGCAGAAGCGCGAGCTGAAATGCGCGTGCGTCGGGGGCAGTTCGAATGTCCCGCTCGGTTTCGTATCGCTGACCGAGAATGTCATGATGGTCGCGATGGCGATCTGGATGCTGGTTCGTTGAGCCCGGTCATCGATCGCCGCGGGCTGCTGCGCGGGGCGGGGCGCGCGGCGGCGGGCGTCGGTCTGGCGGCATGGCTCCCGGCCTGGGCGCAGGGCGTGTCGGCAGGGATCGTCGCACCGCTGCCGAGCGTATCGGGCGAGCGGATCGCGCTCAGGATCGCGCGTCAGCCGCTCATCGTCGACGGGCGACGGACCGATGCGATCGGGATCAACGGCGTCGTGCCGGGGCCGTTGATCCGGCTGCGCGAGGGACAGGACGTCACGCTGTCGGTCACCAACGGCCTGAGTGACGAGGATAGTTCGATCCATTGGCACGGCCTGCTCGTGCCTGCGCAATATGACGGCGTGCCGGGGATCAGCTTTCCCGGCATCGCGCCCGGTGCGACGTTCGATTACCGGTTTCGCGTCAGGCAGGCGGGCACATACTGGTATCACAGCCATTCGGGGCTGCAGGAGCAGGAGGGGCTGTACGGCCCGATCGTGATCGACCCGGCGGATATTGGCCCGGCGGCTTACGATCGCGAGCACGTCATCCTGTTGTCGGATCACAGCCCTGAACGGCCCGATGCGATCTATCGCCACATGAAGCTGCGGTCGGGCTATTATAATCGCCAGCAGCAGACATTGGCCGGGCTGATCGCGGGGCGTGACCAACGAGCTAACGCGAGGGTCGATTGGGGCGCGATGCGGATGGACCCCACCGATATTTCGGACGGCACGGGTACGACCTATACCTATCTCGTCAACGGGCATGGGCCACGCGATAATTGGACCGCGCTGTTCAAACCGAGCGAGCGAATCCGGCTTAGGATCGTCAATGCCTCGTCGATGACGAATTTCAATGTGCGTATTCCCGATCTGCCGATGACGATCGTCGCGGCGGACGGGCTCGATGTGCAGCCGGTGACGATCGATGAATTCCAGATCGGCGTCGCGGAAACCTATGACGCGATCGTCACCCCGGATGGCGCGCGTGCTTATACGCTGGTCGGCGAAAGCGTCGATCGGTCGGGTATGGCGATTGCAACCCTGGCGCCGAGTGCCGGGATGGTTGCGGCGGTGCCTGCGCTGCGACCGCGACCGCTGGCGTCGATGGCGGACATGGGGATGGGCGGCATGGCGGGGCACGCTGCGGCGGTGCGTGGCATCGATCCGACCGCAGAGCAGAATGCGTCGGCCAGCCTTGCGACGCGACCACCTGCGCCAGCGCCGATGGATCATGCGATGATGGACCATCGGGCGATGGGGCATGCCGAGATGCCGATGGCCGGGATGGATCATGGGTCGATGGCGATGCGTGATTTTTCGCATGCGCCGACCGTCAGAAAATCGCCCGGCGTCGCGACGATTTCGCCGATGCCGGTCGATCGCACGGACTATCCGGGGCAAGGTCTTGATCAGGTCGGGCATCGCGTCATGACCTATCGCGATCTGATCGCGACGCAGCGCAACCCCGATGTCCGTGCGCCGTCGCGCGCGATCGACATCCACCTGACGGGGAACATGGAACGTTTCATGTGGTCGTTCGACGGGGTGAAGATGTCGGAGACGATGGCACCATTCGCCTTGACGCTGGGCGAGCGGGTGCGTGTGACGTTGATCAACGATACGATGATGGCGCACCCGATCCACCTTCACGGCCATTATTTCGAACTGGTGACGGGGAAGGGGGATCACGCGCCGCGCAAACATACGGTGCTGGTCCAGCCGGGCGGGAAGGTGACGTGGGACCTCACCGCGGATGCGGTCGGCGACTGGGCGTTCCATTGCCATTTACTCTACCACATGGCCGCCGGGATGATGCGCACGGTCAGCGTGCGGCCCGCAGGCGATGCAGCGTGAGGCGGTTCGCGGTCGTCGCGGCGCTGGTGCTGCCCGGAGCGGCACCGGAAATAGCGGCGGCGCAGGACCATTCGATGCACAAGATGCCGGGGATGCAGATGCCCGGGATGGCGATGCCGCCCGCGAGAAAGACGGTGCCGAAGACGGTGACGCCGCAGAAAAACACCCCGAAAAAGGCGGTGGTGAAGAAAACGGGGCCGAATAATCAGGAGCCGAAGAGCGCGGGGGGTGTCAAACCGGCGCCTAAGCCAGCGGCCCCCATGATGGATCATCATATGATGGACCATAGCAAGATGCCGATAGCCGACGCACCGACGTCCGGCGCGGGCGCTCCGGTTGGCACCGCGCTGCCGGCTGGCGATGCGCCAGCGCCGCCGGTGCCGACCGGTCATTATGCCGACCGGTTCTTCGATCCGGCAGCGATGGCGCGGGCGCGGGACAGGATGATGCGCGAGCAGGGCGGGCAGAGGTTCGTGCAGGTAATGATGAACCTTGCCGAAGTGCAAATCCGGGATGGTCGCGACGGGTATCGCTGGGATGGGGAGGCCTGGTTCGGGGGCGACATCGATCGTCTGGTCATCAAGAGCGAGGGCGAGGGCGATGTCGGGGACGATTTCGGGAGCGGGGTCGGGGACGCGGAGGTGCAGGCGCTCTTCAGCCGGGCGGTCGGGCCGTATTTCAACCTTCAGGGCGGCATTCGCCATGATTTCGCACCGTCGCCAACCCGCAATTATGCGACGATCGGGGTCGAGGGCCTCGCGCCCTATATGTTCGAAGTCGGTGCGGCGGCGTTCGTATCGACCAAGGGCGACGTGCTCGCGCGGGTCGAGGGCTATTACGACCAGCGGGTGACGCAGCGACTGGTGCTGCAACCGCGGGTCGACTTCAATCTGGCGGCGCAGGAGGTGCCCGAAAACCGCTATGGCGCGGGGC
>JAPKCG010000127.1 GCA_028823055.1 Sphingomonas bacterium | reverse complement strand
TGCCGCCCACGCCCCAACCGAGCACGCCCAGCCCGTTGATCATGGTCGTGTGCGAGTCCGTGCCCACCACCGTGTCCGGGTAGGCCCAGCCCTCGCCGTCGACGTCGCGCGCCATCACGCCGCGCGCTTCACGCAACACCGGATCATTCGTGCGTGTGATCTGGGCGACGATACCCGGCACCGCGATCGACCCAGCCGTTCGGTCGACGAAGTTATTGAGATACCGCCCCGGATCGTAAATCGCTTCCACCGCGCCACTCAGTCCAGACAGCCACGTCTTGTTTGACAGGTTCGACAGGATCGACGCGCCCATCAGCGTCAGCACGTTGTCGCGCTGCTTCTCGGTCATGTGCTGCGTCAGATCGGACATATCCGCAGCCGTGCCGATGATTGTCGAATACGGATCGAGCCGCGAATAGCTGTAATAGGTATCGCCGACCTTGATGCTGTAGGGTTGCCAGCCATCGGCCAGCATGAGCGCGCGAGCGTCCTTATCGAGCGGCCCGCCGCCCGTGATGCGCCCCTCGACCGCAGCGGCATAAAAAGCGGCACCGACACCCGAACCTACCATCGCACGGGCAATGGCAGCGTCACGGCGCACGCCGCCCGCCACGAAGTCGGCGCGAACCTCTTTCATAATCGGCGAGAACGGCGACCGTTCAGCCGCAAACTTCAGAATGTTCATTGGCGTCCGCACGAAAGGGACCAGCAGCTTGACGAGCGGGTTGCGCTGACCGGCCCTGCTTATGCCGGACGCAATCGTGTCGTGTTCGAGCGGCTTCTGGAAAGTCAGATAGCGGGCATAGTCAAATGAGCGTTTGACCATCTCGTCGGTCGGATTGGCGATTAGCTCCCCGGCACGCTGCCTGGCCTCATCGCCGCGCAATCCCTCTAGCCGGGCCTTGCGCATAGCGAGCCCGCTCATTTCCATCCGGCGCGCGATGCCTTTGAACAGCTCATCCTCAGCCGTGAGGAACCGGGTTGGCGTCCGAATCACCGAGCCGAGCTTTCCGCCGATGGCCGACATCGACTGCGTTTCCAGCTTAGTGACGGGATCGACCGCATTGCCGGTAACGAGCGCGCGCAGGCCGTCGCGCAAGCCCTCCCGCGTGCCCTGCACCAGCCCAACCGCGCGCGCCCCGACCTCAGTAAACATCACGCGCTCTGAATCAGCAGCCCTGCCAGCCGCCCTCGCGATTCCTTGCCGCGCCAAACCGACGCCAGCGGTCACAGCCTGTTCGGGGATCTGCGATAGCGCCGTGATGGTGTTCGACAGCATGTTGACGACGTGGGTTTGCGGACCCGACAGCAGGCTGTTGATGTAAAGCTCGGTCAGCTTGTCCTTCCACTTGGGATTGAGCGCGCGCAGGGCAAACTTGTTGACGCTCCCCGGATCGGTCCCGACGCGTTCGAGATCGACGAGGCGGTCAGCGACATCCTTGAGGCGACCCGATCCGCCGCCGACATCGCCGAGGCTGGGCAGCACCCGGTCGGCAATCGCGCGGCTCTCAGCCGTCATGCGGAACTGCGACAGCGCGCGACCGGCTTCCGCCGTCATCCCCGACACCTGTTCTTGGATGGCGGCATGACGCAGCCACGCTTCACGAAACGAGGCTTCCAGATCGTCGCCGGGGTTCTCTTTTGCCGACAGCTTCTTCGCCATGTTGACGAGATCGGTGCCCGACCGGGATAGCAGCTGGCGTGCGGCAAGCGCCTGTTCGGCATTGAACGCCTGACCACTGCGCCGCTTCAGCAGATCGTCGACCGTCATGCCCAGATCGCTGGCGAGGCTCTTGGTTTCCGCCTGCGTGATACGGCCACGCTTCGCAGCATCGAAGCCGCCCGTGACGCGATCGGTCTGGACCAGCGCGCGGCGGATAGCCTGGGGGCTGTCAAGCTTGTCGAGACGGATGTTGCCCGCGAGGTTCGGCGCGTTCTCACCCCATTCCTCGTAAGCATGGACAGGCGGCGCATTGGCTTCCAGATCGGCCATGTCGATCGGCTGACCGCGATCATCGACCATCGGCGTGCCGTTATCCCGCGCGTTCAGTACCTCGCCGCGCTGGCGACGAGCAGCGTGGAAAGCATCAAGCTCAGCCAGATCATCGACCCGGAACGCGCGGGCTTGCCCGGTATGAGTGGCGTTCAGCGCATCAAGAAATTCGGCAATGTCCGGGCGCTCGGGATGGTCGGGGAAATAGCCCGCCTCCCATGCCCGCATCGCGGCATCGTCATAGGTCATGCCATCATTGTTCACGAGCGGCCCGAAACGGTTTTCGCCCTCTGCGAAGTCCATGCCTTTACGCGGCGTGTTGTCGATGCCGTAATGCTGCAGCTCCCGGCCCTGCGCCTTGATGCCGCCCTCCGAGCGCAACCACGTCACCAGATCGGCGGGGCCGCGTTTGGGCAGCATCGTGCCGGTGTTGGCATTGGGTAGCTTGTTCGGCAGCAGCCCTGCATCCTCGCGGGGAGGCTTCACCGGGTCGAACCGGCCAGCATCGATGCGCGCAGCTTCCTCGACGCCATCGACGGTGTTGGCGGGGATCGGCAGCACATCGGACGGATCGAGGCGCGCAGCAGCAGCACGGCGCTCTGCACCGGTCGCAGGATCGAGCAAAGGGCGTGGCCCAGCGTTCACGTCGATGCGATCAGGCTGACGAGGTGTCCCCAAATCTGGGCTGACAACGGATGGCGTTTCCATGTCGGAGCGCATCGGCATGGTGTCGGTTCGACCGACGCCGCCAGTCGGTAGATTATTCTCCGATGCAGCCTTCGCGGTGTCGAATGCGCCATCGGTGAAGTCTGATGCCGTGCGCTCGCCATCGCGGCCAGCAAGGCGCGAAAAGGGCTTACCGATGGCCTTGGCAATAAACGGGGCAGCGACGCCCGTGCCGACACCCAGACCGAGCCCTACAGGCCCGCCGATGAGCGCACCGCCTACGCGACCCCGCATATCCTCACCCGCGCCAGCGCCAGCAACCGAGCCTTCGATAGCGCCGACCGTCCCAAGCCTGCGAACGACCGCAGAGCGTGCAGCCTGCTCAGCCGCCATGCGCGTGCCGCCAGCCGTCAGGACATCGCGCGCCGCCTGGAAGCCCAGCCCCTCGATAGATGCGCCGGGCGCTACCAGGCCGCCGAGCATCTGACCGCCGATGGCCGCATCCCTTCGGCGGCTGACACAGCATCCGCGCCCCAAGCGCATCGATCGGCAGCTTGAACCAGCGAGTGACGGCAAATCCGCCCGGCTCGAATATCGCGATGCGCCTGCATCCGTTGCATGTCACTTCAAGGTAGAAGCCGTGGGAAGACGCGTCGGCACAGGTTCGGATCGGTCGGGCACCCATCTGTGCTATGAGAACACAACGCGAACGATTCGGCCAGAGGCACAGATTGATGGGTTGCAGAGTTAGGCGGCAGCGTTAGGACCGCCCGGCGACCGGGCCTGCACAGCGCACGCGCGACCACCTATCTCAAGGTAATCTGCGTTATGCCGATGACGGCCACGATGACTGAGTTTCACGATCGCCGCATGGCAATTATTTCAACGTTGAACCATGCGCGGCCAATGCTGAACGAGGGATATGAGAATGGCTGGCCGGGGCTTCTGAGATTGCGTGGGCAACTTTCGGAGCAGATGCAGTCGTTCCAGGTGTTCAAGCATCGGGAGATATTCAATCCGCTAATCGCGCGAGGCAGGCCACAGAAGGCAATCGCCGAGGAATTGAAGTCCGACTGTATCGCGCTCGGGTCCGAATATCAGGCATTTCATTGGCAGTGGGCTAACGCCGATGTCAAAGCAAGGTGGGCTGAATATCGGCTGTCTGGTATGAAAATGATGACCACGATCCGCAAGTCGCTGCTGGAGCAGGACGAGGTAGTTCGTAAGCTCGCCCTAGCTTAGCCGCGCTCCCGCGTCGGAAACACTGGACCGCGCATCGTCATGCGCTTTGCATCATAGGGCTGCTGGAGCGCCACTGCGTCTCGATAGCCACCCCGTAGCCATCGATCCCAATTCTCTTTCTCTAGGATCGTAATCATTGCCTTGGGGTGGATTGGCGCAACCAACTCATTCGGATCGCTGGTCACCATCGCAAACCCAGCGCCTTCCTTCGTTTGCTGCCAGAAGCCCGCGACCGCAAAGACAGGCTGATCGGTGACTGCGAACCACATTTCGCCTTTGAGCGGTGGCTTGCCGTCGCCTAGGTCGTGCTTAGCTGGGGTCCATTCGCAAAATTCGGTCAAAGGGACCAAGCACCGGTTTTCGGGTCGTTCGGCGAGCCGCTTCCACTGTGGCAAACCGAGGTTGCGGACGTTCGTCATCGGCCAAGCTGCGCCGCCGCCCAGAACGTCCCAGCCCATTACATCCAGCCCGCGCTTTCCGTCTTCCTCGCGAATCACATAGGCGCGAGCCTTCGGACGCAGTTCCACGGGATTGAAACGGTTGTCGCGCGGCTTGTCGGCCAGCCATCCGGCGTTGAACCGCTCAAACAGTGTTTCAGGTTCACCGGTATTGCGCGCACGATTGCACATCTACCAAAGCTTTCAGTCGTGAAGGCGGCGCTTGGCGGACGCCAAGTCGGAAAACGACGAGCAGCGCCGGGAGACGTTAAGCGACTTCGACTGTTCAGTCTATCTTTCTGTCCACCGGTCTATTCGCCGCCCGGACGATCTGAGTGACGAATGCGGCGTGGTCGAAAGGCTTTCGCAAAAATGCATTCGCCCCCGCGCGCATTGCCTGTTCAGCCGGTCGGCTTCCGTAGCATCCGCTCATCATTACGATTGGCAACGAACGTAAAACGCCGGAAGACCGGACGCGCTTCAGCACTTCCATACCCGTTGTGTGAGGAAGTATGACGTCGATTACGGCAACGTCCGGATCATGATCCCAGATAGCGGCGATAGCTTCCCCGCCATCAAGAATGCAGAATGTCTTGAATCCCGCCGACACCAAAAGATCTGATGCGATCGCGCAAATGATAGGATCATCGTCAACGATGAGTGCGAGCTTGTGTTTAGAGGGCGGTCCTTCCGCGGGTGGCAAGGCTACTACCGCATTCATGCACTTTCTCCGACAATCTGGCACCGGGATAGCGGGCGCAAATCATAAGGAACATCACCCTTTATGGTTAGGTAAGGGCCTGCTGGCGGAGTGAGCGGTCAAGCCGGACAACCGATACATCAAAGGTCCAACCCGCGAAGTTGGATCTCAATGATGATGCAATCGCCTTCCGCATCGCCCGGCGTGCCATCCGTCCGCTGATAGGCGTCGATCAGGGCATCATCCGATAGCGCGGCTGGATCATCCATTGCGAGAGCATATCGCAATATGCGTTGTGCGCTAGTCCCGGCTACTGTGACGATACCGTCGCGGTTGACGTGTGACGGTATCGTCACGACTGGTCGGTCATCCGTACCGGCATCGCGACGGTGCCGGTGTTCCCACGGTGTAACATCAGCGCGCGATCACGCATTGGCGACCCGTAGCATTCTCTCTCACGCGCGCGATCTGTGCGGATTGTGCGGATCGAGACCGCTCTCTGTTGATCCTCTGTTTTATCAGAGGGGAGAAACATCGAAGGCTCGGCTGCGAAGCCGACGATTAAATTCCACTATTTTAGTGCCGTCGCCTCAATGCAGATCGCCCTCTAAATCCCCTCTAAAATAGAGAGGATGACCAAAGAGCATCGGACCCCGGCTGCGCTATCCCAGGCAAGGCGGACATTATCCCGAGTTATTTTATTCGAACCGAGCCGCAGCCCGTGCGCGTGAAGGCTCAGAATAATTGCTGACGACCCGCCGCATATAATAACGCGCGCGCTCCGGTGTCCGAAAACTATCAGCGAAGAGCCTAAATTCCCCTATTCTACGGGATCAGGCCACCGTGCCGCAGCGATGCTGGCAGCACGCTCGATCAGGTCCGGGTCCATCTCGATCGCTGTCACCAGCACCTTGAGCGCTCTGGACGGGTTATGCCGTGCCTGCTCCTGCTCCTTGATCTGTCCGAACGTCAGGCCGAACCGCTTGGCGAAGTCAGGCTGCTCGATCTTCAGCCTATGAAACCGCAGACGGGATAGGTCACGGGCAAAGCCGGTCTTTCCGAAGTCAGGGTCGAATGCCATCGCCAGTTCCATCGATTGCGTTTAAGTGTTGTTCAATCGAAGCCTTCATGCAGCCTCGCGAGACGGCGCGGCCTTATTCAGCGCCAATTGCAATGAGACGAAATGGCGAGCCGACAGCCCACGGCCCGCGCTAAACTTGGACAGAGTGCCGCCCGGTATCGCAGCCGTGCTTGCGAGGTGGGTCTGCGCCCCGACACCCGCCCCAGCCAGATAGTCGTGCAGACGGTCCCGCAGCGCATCAAGCAAATCGTCTGATGGTTGATCGTTGGAAACGCCCGCCGCTATTTGAGCCTGTTTCCTTTCCCCGGATTGGTCTTTCGCGTCGCCATCAGCTGGCAAGCAGTATGTGTAGGGGATTCCTCCACAACGAGGATTGACGGAAACAAGCGGCGTTTCCCGATTTAGCGTAGTGGAATCCTCCACAACGAAGGGCGTGTTTCCATCTACCATAACAGTTGTCATGGTGTTTTTCCCTACGCGACCGGCAAAACGCGTGGAGGAATCCACCACCGGCATTTGTTTCCGCGTCCACCGTTTCAGTGCCGAGCAACCTCGATCCATCCGGGCGCGCGCTGCTGTTTTAGGTGCGGGCTGACGGGTAAGAAAATCCATCGACGGGCCGCTCTTGTTGGGCACTGCCTGCCACGTCAGTCGCCAGCATCGAGCCCGCGAACCATCGCCTGCCTTGATCGCGAAATGCGCGTCGGCGGTCATTGCGATGAAGCCGAGGTCGACCAGTTCATCGAAGGCACGCTGTGCAGCCTTCAGATCGGCAACGCCCATGCGGTCGGCAGCATCGCGGACGGACAGGTATAGCGAACCGTTGTTGTTGCCCTTCTCCATCATCGTCAGTTCCACGAGCAGCGACCGCGCATTCGGCGTCAGCGCGCGATAAGCGGGTGATGACAGATGTGCATGGTCCAGGCGGGCGAACCGGCCCTTATGACCAGCGCGTTGATCTTTGTTCGCCATCAGGCGATCCCCTCAATGTCGGGTTCGGCGTTTGCGTCGCCGATGATGTTGACGCCGTAGGTCGCCGCAAGATCGCGCCCATAGGCCGATGCTTTCGCGGGATCGGTGAAGCGGCGCTCATGCGCGATGCGGGGCGTCGGTCCGCGTGACGCCATGAAAACGACCGTGATGCCCTTATCCGGCAGCACGAACACCAGCCGATGGTCGGCAAGATGCAGCACGGTCGCTGTCATTAGGCTGCGCCTGCCATGTCTAGGGCGGTAGCTACCCAGACGATTGCGTTTGCACCGGACTCATTGCGCCGACGCTCACCGCTGTCACGGATCAAGCCAAGCTTCTTTAGTTCGGTAAAGCGCGGTTGCAGGGAGTAGCGGGCATACCCCTCCCGCTTGCAAAGCTCATCGACCGTCAGACCGCTCTCGTGCCGGAAAAGCACCTTGAGGACCAAGGCACGCAACTGGCTCGACATCGTCGACGCCAGCTCGGCAGCATTGATCGACGTATCGACGCCGCGATGATTGTCCTGTGTTGGATAGCTCATGAGTCGCCTCCGTTGGCGAGAGGGGGAAGGTCAGCGCGCTCCAGTAGCGTGGCCAACCAACTGCTTTGCGCGGGCGTCATCGGTGTCGGATCAACCACGAGCTGGCCGAGAAAAGACCCGCCCTTCCGGGTTATCCGCGTCGGCCCGTTGAGCAGCGCTAGTGCCGCGTCGCGGTGCATTATATATGCCTCAGCCATGCTGCACCTCCCACGCCATTTGAGCGAGTAGTGAGGCACGTTGACCGATGATGCCTAGAAGACGAAGCCGTTGCAGGCGAAGCGTCTCGGTGGTATCATTGTGTTGTTCGCTGCCGAGCAAACATTCGAGCCCTCGTCCGGTCACCACCGGGCGGGGGTTTCGCGCTTTAGCGGGCGCGTTCCTGATGGAGTTTCCCATCGAGGCTCACCCGACCGATCGCTCGGAAGTGCTGCTCAACACCTGTGCGGATGCCCATGCGTCGAGATCGGCGACTGCATAGGTGATCATCTTCGTACCGAGCTGCCGGAACTTTGG
>JAPKCG010000126.1 GCA_028823055.1 Sphingomonas bacterium | reverse complement strand
GCGCAGCTATTGGCAAAGCCTGTCGGAAGACGCACGCAAGACGTTTCGTTTCCATCATATCTCGACTGACGAAGTGTTCGGCTCGCTCGGCGAAACCGGGTTTTTCACCGAAGAAACGCCCTATGACCCGCGCTCACCCTATTCGGCGTCGAAGGCGGGGTCGGACCATCTGGTCAGTGCGTGGGGGCATACATTCGGCCTGCCCGTGCTCATCACCAATTGTTCGAACAATTACGGGCCGTATCATTTCCCCGAAAAGCTGATCCCGCTGATGATCGTCAAGGCTTTGGGCGGCGAGACACTGCCCGTTTATGGCAAGGGCGACCAGGTGCGCGACTGGTTGTATGTCGAGGATCACGTCCGCGCGTTGAAGACGGTGTTCGAACGCGGCGAACCGGGGCGGACCTATAATGTCGGCGGCAACAATGAAAAACAGAATCTGGAGGTCGTGAAGACCGTGTGCGCGATCCTCGACCGGCTACGTCCGCGCGCGGACGGCGACAGCTACACGACGCAGATCGGCTATGTCGCCGACCGTCCGGGCCACGACAAACGCTATGCGATCGACGCGAGCCGGATTCGCGACGAACTCGGCTGGACCCCCGCCGAAACGTTCGAATCGGGGATCGAAAAGACTGTCGCCTGGTATCTGGCGCATGAGGATTGGTGGCGACCGATCATCGCGGAGCGCAAGGCCGATCAGCGCCGGGGGCTGGCGGCTTGAAGCGCGTCCTCGTCACCGGCGGCAACGGCCAGCTCGGCACCGAACTTCAACGGTTCGCGTGGCCGGAGGGCTGGGCAATGGTGGGGATCGACATCGATCAGCTCGACCTGACCGATCGTGACGCCATCGCCGCGACGGTGGCGGGCGGCGACTGGACGGCGGTAATCAGCGGCGGGGCCTATACCGCGGTCGACAAGGCGGAGGACGACATCGTCACCGCATGGGCGGTCAATGCGCTCGCCCCCGCCGCATTGGCGAAGGCGTGTCGAGAGGCGGGCATCCCGATTGTTCAGGTGTCGACCGATTACGTCTTCGACGGGGACAAGGATGGCGCGTGGGAGCCCGACGACGCGGTCGCGCCGCTCGGCGTCTATGGCGCGTCGAAACTGGGCGGCGAGCTCGCGGTGCGGACATCGGGCGCGCGCCACGCGATCGTGCGGACGGCGTGGGTGGTCAGCGCACACGGCAATAATTTCGTCAAAACGATGCTGCGCGTCGCCGAAACGCGCGATATGCTGACGGTGGTCGCGGACCAGCATGGCAGCCCGACCGCCGCCGCCGATCTCGCCGCGACGCTCGCGACGATCACGATGCGCCTCGTCGACGATCCCGCCGCCGCGTCGGGCGTGTGGCATTTCAGCAATGCGGGCGCGACGAACTGGGCGGCATTCGCCACCGACATCTTCGCGCAGTCACGCGCGCGCGGCGGACCATCCGCGACGGTCGAGCCGATCCCGACCAGCGGCTATCCCACGCCCGCTCGGCGACCCGCCAATTCGTTACTCAGTCACGCGGCGCTCATGCGTGACTATGGCATCACCCCCCGCCCCTGGCAGGCGGCGCTCAGCGATATTCTCGACGAGCTTATCGGAAAGGCATCATGAAGGGCATCATTCTCGCCGGCGGCTCCGGCACCCGACTTCATCCCGCAACGCTGGCGATCAACAAGCAGCTGCTGCCGGTCTATGACAAACCGATGATCTATTATCCGCTGTCGGTGCTGATGCTGGCGCGGATCCGTGAGATTCTGATCATTTCGAGTCCCGAATTCATCGGTAACTACAAGAACATCTTTGGCGATGGGTCGAAGCTGGGGCTGTCCATCAGCTATGCTGAACAACCCAAGCCCGAGGGGCTGGCGCAAGCATTCACGATCGGCGCGGACTTTATCGGTGACGACCGGGTCGCCCTGGTATTGGGCGACAATATCTTCTTCGGCGCGCATCTGACCGATCTGCTCGACAGCGCGGTCAAACGGACCGAAGGCGCGACGGTCTTCAGCTATCGCGTCGAAGACCCCGAACGCTATGGCGTCGTCGAACTGGCCGAGGGGTGCCGTGCGGTCAGCCTTGAGGAAAAACCCGCCAGGCCGAAATCGAACCATGCCGTGACGGGGCTGTATTTCTACGACAATCGCGTCGTCGAATATGCACGCAACTTGACGCCGTCCGCGCGCGGCGAGCTGGAGATCACCGACCTCAACCGCCTCTATATGGAGGCGGGCGATCTGTACGTCGAACAGATGGGGCGCGGCTATGCCTGGCTCGACACGGGCACGCATGACAGCCTGCTGGAGGCGAGCGAATTCGTCCGCACGATCCAGCATCGTCAGGGCATCCAGATCGCGTGCCTCGAAGAAATCGCGCTCCAGAACGGCTTTATCACGCGCGATGCGGCGCAGGCGGCGGGTGAGGCGATGGCGAAGACCGCTTATGGTCGCGCCATCCTCGCCGCGGTGGCGGAAGGCTGAGCATGACGATCACCGCCGTCCTGCCCGCGATCGCGCGCGGCCTGCTCGAACCACTCTTGCCCGGCGAGATCGAGGCGCGGTGGTTCTCCTCGCCCGCCGACGCGAATGCGATGATCGCGGATGCCGAAATCGCGTGGGTCGATATGCAGCCGACCAGCCTCGTCGCCGATGCGATCCGGTCGGCTGGCCCTCGGTTGAAATGGGTGTCGACCATCTATGCCGGGCTCGATGCGTTTCCGCTCGACCGGCTGAAGGCGGGCAAAGTGGCGGTGACGAACGGCGCGGGGATCAACGCCTATGCGGTCGCCGAATATGCGGTGATGGGGGTGCTGGCGGGCGCGAAGCGGTTCGACGAGGTGATCCGCGCGCATGACCGCCACGAATGGCCCAAGGATGCGCCGGGCAAGATCGAATTGTTTGAAACGCGCGCGCTCGTCATCGGCTATGGCGCGATCGGCAAGCTGATCGGCGAACGGCTGGAGGCTTTCGGGGTCGCGGTGACGGGGGTCACGCGGTCGGGACGCGATGGCACGCTGAAATCCGATGCGTGGCAGGCGACACTCAACGATTATGACTGGGTCATCCTGGCCGCGCCGTCGACCGATGCGACCAAGACGATGATCGGGGCGGACGAGCTGGCGACGATGAAGTCGAGCGCGTGGCTCATCAATATCGCGCGCGGCGATATGATCGACGACGATGCGCTGATCGCGGCGCTGAAAAGCGGCGGGATCGCGGGGGCATTTCTCGATCCGACCAACCCAGAGCCGCTGCCCCCCGAACATCCTTTGTGGGACGCTCCCAATTGCATGATCACGATGCATCTGTCGGGGCGTAGCCAGACCAAGATGTTTCGCCGCGGTGCCGAGCTGTTCGCGAAAAATGCGCAGGCCTATGTCGCGGGCGAACCGATGACCAACGTCGTCGATCTCGACGCGGGGTACTGACCCGGCTTCATTCGAGCGGTTCGTCGCGGGTCGCGAGGATCGGCGGAATATAGGGCGTCGGTGCATCGGCGGGTATGCGCGCGATTTCATCAGCAATCCGCTTGGCGCGCGCCCCCGACGACCGGTGCGTGCGGCTGCGGAACAGGCCGCCGTCGATGTCGCCGCCATGATCGCGCCAGAAGGCGACCGCACGCTGCGGGTCATAGCCCGCGTTGCGGATCAGATACATGCCGAGCAGATCGGCATCGTCTTCACTCCGGCGGAACAGGCGGCCGTTACGCCCGATCTCCGCAAACAGACCACGACTGACCTTTGCCGCGTCGAGCCGCGCGCGATGATTGAGAATATTGTGCGCCAGTTCGTGCGCGACGACGACCGCGAGCGTGTCGTCGTCGTATTTTTCGAAATAGCGCACCCCGACCTGAACGATCGCACCGTCAGCCGATGCCTCCATCTTGTCGCCAAGCAGTATTTCGAAATTGCTCTTGCAGCCCGGCGATGCGGGTATCGTCACCGTCCGGCGCGCGCCGCCGCGGTCGAGCACGACCGTCAACGCCCTGTCGGCGGGCGCGGCGGCGACGATCGCGAGCGCGGCATCGCGCGCGTTGCTCGTCGCCGCATCGGCAGGTGCAGTCGTGGCGACCGCCTTGCCGTCGACGGAAACGATCGAATCATTGGCGGTGACACCGGCGGTCGCGGCGGGTGCGCCGGGGACGACGCCCTCGACCGCAATCGGCAGATCGAACCCGAAAACGCGTCGCGCGACATCGCGCAGTTTCGGATCATATTGTCCCAGCGAATGGATTACCCAGCCCGGTGTCGGCGCGATGCGGCGGCACAGCGCGGCATTGGCGGTAGTCAGGCGATAGGCGATCCCCGCCATCCGCACATCGACGCCGCGCAATGCTTCGAACGTCGCGGCATCATTCGTGTCGGCGGCGGTCCCCGAACCCGGACCTTCCGCCATGCTCGCCGACATCGGCACCAGTGCCAGCAACACCGGTCCGGCGAACCGAACTATCCTGATTTTCATCACCGCCCTCAATTCTCTTCACCGCCTGCTTTAGGCGAGGCGACGGTTTCCTGCACGTCCTCGCGATCCTCGTTCGAAATCGCCGGCGCGCCGCGGCCCGGTGCTTCGGGGGCAAGGCAGACACGCGCGGTCACGGGCAAATGGTCCGAACCGACGCTCTCCTTCACGGCGAGCGAATGCACGCGGAATTCGGGCGTGATGAACAAATGGTCGAGCGGCCAGCGAAATCCCGGATAACCCGCCGGAAACGTCGGATAGGTGCCGCGCCCGATCCGCGGGTCGAGATAACCGCCGATCCGCTTGAACAGCTCCGACGTATGAGACCATGCGACATCGTTGAAATCGCCATTGGCGAGCACAGGGCGCTTCATCGCCTTGGCCCGGCGCGCCGCAGTCGCGATTTCGGCATCGCGCGCATCGGTGTCCTGCCCTGGCACCGGAGGGCGCGGGTGAAGGCCGATATATTCAAATTCATCGCCCGCCCGCGTGCTCAGCTGTGCGAACACCGATGGCGTATTCCGGTCGATGATGGCGTCGATCCGCCCCTCCGCCATCGGCAGGCGTGTCGCGAACATCAGGCCATAGGTATTGTCCATCACCTGATGCAGCCGATGCGGATAGCGTGACAAGACGGGCTCAAGCGCGCTCGCCCAGGCATGATCGGTTTCGAGAAGCAGAACGAGGTCGGGATCGACGCGGCGGATGAGATCGAGCGTCCGCGCATAATCACGGTTCGACTGATAGACGTTGAGCGATAGCATCGAAAAACACTGATCGGCGCCAATGCCCGGCGCATCGCTTTCCAGCGCCACTTCGGTCGGGCCAAACGGGGTGTAGGGCAAAATGCGATAGAGCTGCCACGTCGCCGCCAGCGCGAGAGCGCCGACGAAAACCCATCGGCTGCGTCGCGAGGCGCGCGCGGGAACCCAGGCCAGCGCGAGCGCGATAACGATCATCGCGACGAGAATCTGCACGCGGGGAAAATCCCAGATTCGGATCCACCATTGATTGCTTTCGATCAGGCTGAGCCCGGTGACCCCGACGAGCAACGTCGCAAGTACGGCGAGCCCGTAATAGATGACTTTCACGCGGTCCAACCCCTCTTCCTTCCTGCACAACGAGGCGGGGGTGGAGAGGTTGCCTTGCGTAAGCTCAGCGCCGTCCGAACAGTTTTTCGATGTCGCCATGCGCCAGCTTGATCCACGTCGGGCGACCATGGTTGCACTGGCCCGAATGCGGGGTGACTTCCATTTCGCGGAGCAGCGCGTTCATTTCGGCGACGGACAGGATCCGGCCCGCGCGGACCGACCCATGACACGCCATCGTCCCCGCGACCGCATCAAGCCGTTCCTTGAGACTCAGCGCCTCGTCATAAGCGGCGAGCTCGTCGGCAAGGTCGGTGACGAGGCCGGTCGGATCGGCCTGCCCCAACAGCGCGGGCGTCGTGCGGACGAGGATTGCGCGCGGACCGAAGCGTTCGATTTCGAGCCCGAATTCGGCGAGCTCGCTGCTCCGCGCCTCAAGCCGGTCGCACGCGGTTTCCTCCAGTTCGACGACCTCGGGGATCAACAGCGCCTGTGCGGCAATGCGTCCGCCCTTCAACGCCGCGCGCATCCGTTCGAGGACGAGGCGTTCGTGCGCGGCGTGCTGATCGACAAGGATCAAACCGTCTTCGGTCTCGGCGACGATATAGGTTTTCGCGACCTGACCGCGCGCGACGCCGAGCGGGTGGTCCGCCTGCGGCGCGGGCGGTGTCCAGGCGGGCTCGGCGCGTGCCTGAGGCGGCGGGGAAAAGAAGGTCGGGCGGGATTCATGGAGCCGGGGCCCTTGCCCCGCGAGCGCGCCTTGATAGACGCCCGGAGTGTCCGGCGCAGGAACCGCCGGCTCCTGCGTCCAATGCCGGGCGAGGTCGACGGGCGTATGGCGGACGGCGCGCAACCCCGCCGCGTCGAGCGCATGGCGCAGGCCGGAGACGATCAGACCGCGGACTAATTGCGGATCGCGAAACCGCACCTCGGTCTTGGCGGGATGGACGTTGATGTCGACGTCGTCGGGTGGCACGTCGAGAAACAGTGCGACGACGGCATGGCGGTCGCGCGGGAGCATTTCGGCATAGGCCCCGCGAATCGCGCCCTTCAGCAGCCGGTCCTTCACCGGGCGTCCGTTCACGAACAGATATTGGTGATCCGCGATCCCGCGATTGAAGGTCGGGACGCTGGCGACTCCGCCGAGCACATGGCCCTCCCGCGCCAGATCGATCGCGACCGAATTTTCGGCAAAGGCACGGTCGGTCAACGCGGCGACGCGCGCGGGACGATCCTGGCCCCCCGGCAGCTGAAATGCGCGGCGGCCATCGTGATCGACGCTGAACGCGATGTCGGGCCGCGCCATCGCCAGCCTGCGGACGACATCGAGGCTGGCGGCATATTCGGCACGCGCCGAGCGCAGGAATTTGCGGCGGGCGGGCACGCGCGCGAACAAATCCTCGACGACGATCCGCGTCCCCGGCGGCAGGGCGGCGGGGGTGTCGCGGACGACCGCGCCATTGTCGACCGTCCGCGCCCAGCCCTCACCCCCCGCGACGCGGCTTTCGATCGTCAGCCGCGCGACGCTGGCGATCGAAGGCAGCGCTTCACCGCGAAAACCCAGCGTCGAGACCGCCTCGATCCGTTCGTCGGGCAGTTTGGATGTCGCATGGCGTTCGAGTGCCAGCGCCATCTCATCGGCGCGCATGCCACAGCCATCGTCGCTGACCTCGATCTGCGACAGCCCCCCCTCGCTCATTACCACGCCGATTCGTGTCGAACCGGCGTCGATCGCGTTTTCGACGATTTCCTTCAACGCGCTGGCGGGTCTTTCGACCACTTCACCGGCGGCGATACGATTGACCAGATGTTCGGGGAGGCGGCGTATTGACACGAGGGCATCCCTAGACCAAGCGACGGCATCCCGCGACCCGCAAACGCTTAGGAAACCGACGTCCACAAGGCGCTGCGGCAATCCTCGCGAGATTTTAGCGAATCGCTGGCCGGAGTACCGGACGGCATGACACGGAAACGACGCTCGCCCATGGCCTTCTTCAACCGCTTCTTCAAATTCATGTCCCACGACATGGCGATCGACCTCGGCACCGCCAATACGGTGGTCTATGTCCGTGGTCGCGGCATCGTCCTCAACGAACCCTCGGTCGTCGCGGTCGAGACGATCAACGGCGTCAAGCGGGTCAAGGCGGTCGGTGACGACGCCAAGCTGATGATGGGCAAGACGCCGGGCACGATCGAGGCGATCCGCCCGCTGCGCGATGGCGTGATCGCGGACATCGATGTCGCCGAACAGATGATCAAGCACTTCATCCAGAAGGTTCACGGCCCGCGCCGCTTCGCGCGCTGGCCCGAAATCGTGATCTGCGTGCCGTCGGGATCGACCAAGGTGGAACGCCGCGCGATCCGCGATGCCGCATCGAATGCGGGCGCGAGCCAGGTGTTCCTGATCGAGGAACCGATGGCCGCCGCGATCGGTGCCGACATGCCCGTCACCGAACCCATCGGCAGCATGGTCGTCGACATCGGCGGCGGCACGACCGAAGTCGCGGTGCTGTCGCTGCGCGGGCTGGCCTATACGACCAGCGTCCGCGTCGGCGGCGACAAGATGGACGAGGCGATCGTCAGCTATGTCCGCCGCAACCACAATCTGCTGATCGGCGA